>SYLK01000683.1 GCA_005809115.1 Planctomyces sp.
CCTCCTCGAAAAACTCCGACTCAAACTGCCCGCCAAAATAATCCAACGCAAAATGTAGTGTAAACTTTTGGGCTCAAACCGCAGAAAATACAGTGTTTCTGAAACGAGTTGGGGAAGTTGGGCTAAGTGGCTCCTGAGAAGCCGGGACTGGCGCCCTGCTCCTGCAATTTTTCACAGGCTTTGGCACAGAACAGCGGGAGCCAGTCCCGGTATTGTCACAGCGTCTGACATCAACGCAGGGCTGATCACCTCCGTCCAGATTCTTCCGTTCGACCACAATGCACCGTATTGTTCTCTCATCACCTTGTGCAATGTGTCGTTCCTGATTTCATCGGGGCCTGGAACAACGGTTGCTGCACCAGCAGCTCGAAAACTTGCGACAGGGGCTGCTGCTTTTTCAGCGGCTGGAGTCCTGTCAGATGCGGAAACGGGGGCAGTGTTTCACCGCGGCAATGCCGAAAAAGTACTCTTCCCGGAATGAAGCGCAGTTGTTTCACTGATCGAAAGTCCATCGCACTTACTGCGTGCGCCAGCAGTTGAGTGATTCGTTTAACGGCAAGCCGCAGGCGTCGCAGCCCGATTTCGCCTCCGCCTGCGGCTCGCCGTTAAACGAAAACCTTCACTCTTCTGCACAGCTGACGCGCAGCGGATCGGCGCGGAGTGGCAATGACCTCACGCCGACCGGCTGTGTGGCGGACGCGGCTCTTCGGATGATGGACCAGCAGCTTCAATGCTCGGTGGCCTGCATCAGACCGCGGATGTAGCCGTAGGCAAACAGCCGCCCGAGCATGGTATAGCCGGGCTCACCATCTTCCTCGCCCGCCAGCTGTGGCACATGGTCGGGGCGGAGCGGACCGCTGAAACCGACTTCCCGAAGTGCGCGCATGGCGGCCACCATGTCCGTGGGGCCGTTGTCGTGAAAGGTCTCGACGAAGGACTCCGGTGTGCCCCGGACATCGCGGAAATGGACATAGCGGATGTGGCGTCCCAGACGGCGGATCGTACCGGGAATATCCACATTCATGGCGGCGAACGTCCCCTGACAGAAACAGATTGCATTGGACGGGCTGGGCGCCAGCTGCATCAGACGCTCGAAGCCCTCGACGTTGTGCATGATGCGAGGCTTGCCCAGCAGGCTCGGCAGAGGCGGGTCATCAGGATGCATGGCCAGTGTCACACCGCATTTTTCCGCCACCGGCAGCAACTGGATGAGGAAGCGTTCCAGACTGGCCCACAGTACCTCCGGAGTCAGGCGTCGGGCCAGCTCATCGAAGCGCGGACTGGCGGGTCGATAGCCCAGCAGCACGGCCTGCTCAGCCTCCGCCAGATTGAACGCCGTGACTCGGGCACCACCGCGTTCGGGGGCGTCCAGACGTGTCCGGAGCCAGTCCGTTCCGGCCATGAAGTTGTAGCACAGCAAGTGGATCTCCAGATCCGACATCCTGCGGACCAGCGTTTTCAGGGCCTCCAGCTCGGAGCCGTCGTCGCACCCCAGTTTGATATTTTCGATGGGCAGGTAGCCTTCTACGACCGAGAGCCGCATGCCGAACGAGGCGATGCGGTCGCGAGCCAGCTTGAGTTCATTCAGATCCGGTCCCGGGTACCGATGCACCACGTCCGTCACACCGCATTGTGCGGCGAGGCGGAGATTCAGATCGGACAGCGGAGTCAGTACTGTGGCAGACTGCATCGGTCGCTTTCGAATGAGGACTGAAGGGAGGAATTCCTGAGGGGCTCTGGACAGTACGGGGGCTCCCGTCGGCGGGTATTGCCGGATGGCGGCGGCCGACAGCCCCGTGATATCCCGCGGACTATTCCCGCTGAGTCAGCTGCTGTCGCAGTCGGTAAAGTTCCGTCAGAGCCTGCATTGGAGACAGCTGATCGACCTCCAGCCGGCGCAGTTCGTTCAGCAGAGGATCCTCGGGCTGCGGAAACAGGCTCCGCTGCTGCCGCCTCTGTCGGCTGGTTTCCCGTTGCGGGATCTTCGGCCGCCCTTCGGCGTTCAGGTGATCGCTTTCCAGTGTCTCCAGAATCGTGGCGGCGCGGTCGGAGACGCTGCGGGGAATTCCGGCCAGCCGCGCCACATGAATTCCGTAGCTGCGATCCGCAGCACCCGCGACGATGCGGTGCAGAAAAATCACGTCGCCGTTGTTTTCCTGAACCGCCACGTTCCAGTTGGACGCCTGCTTCAGTGTCTGGGAAAGTTCGGTCAGCTCATGATAGTGTGTCGCGAACATGGTGCGGCAGCGGATTTCATCGTGCAGGAATTCCGTGATGGCCCAGGCCAGTGAGATCCCGTCGTAGGTGCTGGTTCCGCGCCCGATTTCGTCCAGAATCACGAAGCTGAGCGGAGTAGCCGCGTTCAGGATTCTGGCGGTCTCAGTCATTTCGACCATGAAGGTGCTCTGGCCGCGGCTGAGTTCATCGCTGGCGCCGACGCGGGTGAAAACGCGATCGGCGATTCCCACGCGTGCTTCGCTGGCGGGGACGAATGACCCCATCTGGGCCATGATGGAAATCAGAGCCGCCTGCCGGATATACGTGCTCTTCCCGGCCATGTTGGGACCGGTGATGATCTGAATTCGCCCGGCCACAGGTCGGTCGGAGTCGGGACTTTCGAGACCCAGGCGGATATCATTGGGAACGAACTGTCCACGCGGCAGAACGCGATCGAGAACCGGATGCCGCGCTTCGCGGATGTCGATCAGAGGCTCCTGCGTCAGCTCCGGTCGACAGTATCCGGCCGCCGAAGCCAGGTGGGCGAGCGATCCCAGAACATCGACCTCCGCCAGCGACTCGGCCGTCCGCAGCAGCTGCGGCACAAAGACCGCCACGTCATCCCGCAGCCGGGTGAACAATTCCTGCTCAAGTGCCC
>SYLK01000057.1 GCA_005809115.1 Planctomyces sp.
CACGACAAGCACCACGATATCCGTCACATTGGCGCCGCGCGATCTCATCTCGCCAAAAGCCGCATGACCCGGTGTGTCCACAAACGTCAGATGATAGCCTTCATGATTCACCTGATAGGCCGCAATGTGCTGAGTGATTCCGCCAGCCTCGCCCGCCGCCACATTCGCGTGGCGAATGCGGTCCACCAGAGTCGTCTTGCCATGGTCGACGTGCCCCAGAATGGTGATGATCGGCGGCCGACTGACCATCTTCTCGGGCGGATCCTCGTGGTCCAGTGAGACCAGCAGCTCCGCTTCGATGTCCCGGCCATGCCGGACCAGGAGATCCACGCCCAGCTCCATGGCGACTTCCATCGCCGTGTCTTCGCCCAGCTCATCATTGATCGTGAACATCTGCCCGGCCTTGAACAGGATCCCAAGGATCGCTTTCGCCGGACGTCCAATCGCTTCAGACAGAGCACGAACAGTGATGGGAAACGAAATCTGGGCGGTCGTTTTCAGATCGGCATGACCTGTTCTCCGCTTCCGTTTGACTTTCTTGGCCTGACGCTCCGTTTCCCGCGATTCCCGCAATTCCTTCAGCAGAGATCCGCGGCGCGCCTTCTCACGGGCCGCCTTCTGAGGGTCTGAGGTGACCGTGGTGTCGTGCTCGGCCCGCGCCTGCTTCAACTGCTTCAGCTGGTCCGCCAGCGGGCTCCGCCGATCCACAATATCCGACAACGCCATGTCGGGCTTCTGCGCTTTTTCTTCACGCACCTTCGGCTTCTTGGTCACCGGAGGCGTGTATGTCGGAGGTGCCGCAACCATCGGTCGCGCAGCCATCTTCCCCTTGATCGGCCCCGGCCCCGGCTTCCCAGCCGTACCCGCATCCCGATCCTTCACAGATCCGATCGGGCGCATTTCACGCATCGGCTGCGTGCGAGGGCGTCGCAGCTGGTCTCCCACCGGTGTCGTGGGCCGTCCGAGCGGCGAAACCACCGGCGCGTCGGCCGCAACATCCGGCCGCTGCGAGACCGGCGGGTGATCCGGCGGATGGACCGGCGGGATTTCCGACGGTTGCTCAGCGGCCGGAACCCGTTCGGTCGAAAGATCGTCCATGGTGCTGCCAGCCTCGACAGCCGCCGGGGCAGCTGTCGCTGCATCCTCTGCTTCATCCGGCACAGAGACACTGTCGTCTGCGGCTGCTGGCGCGGCAACTTCCTGACGGACCGCCGGTGGCTCCGCAATCGGAACAGCATCGCTCACGTCCGCTGTCGGCGCGGAGGGTGGCGAATCCGGCAGCTCCACCGCCGCAGACACCGGAATCTCTGATGCGGCTGGAGCAGCCTCCTCAGCCACCGCGAAATCTGACTTCAGCGCGTGCTGCGGACGGACCGGCATCTCCTTGATCGTCTTGATCGTTCTGACTTTCGCCAGATCCGCCGTGGCTTCCCTCGTGGGAGTCAGCTCAGCCCTGATCGGCTCAGCCGGAGCCGAACTCCCCCGCTTCCGAATAAACTCGACAATCTGGTCGCGTTCTTCCTCGGAAATTGTGGCCAGCGCGTTACGCAGCTTGACGCCCGCCTCTTCGCAAATCTCGATCAATACCTTGCTGTCAAGACCAAGGTCCCGTGCAAGGGCAAAGATACGTATCTTCAAAACTCAACCCCTTTGGCCCTGACAGTCCCGGTCTCCGGATCAGGGACTGCCCGCTGGGCTCAGAACTCCAGTGTCAGTCCGTCCAGACAGACCGATCACAGCAAGACAATCGGCTCAGTCTCCGGATCCTCGTCGAAGAACCCGACGAACCTGACAAACTTGTCTCGCAAAACAGATCACGCACCGGGAAAAGGTGCAACAGGATCTCCAACGACAGTTACGGTTTCGAGGTATTGAAGGCGATATCTCCTGACACTGACTGTGGAATGAATACCTGTCGAGTACTGAACAAAGGACCGATTTTCCGTTTTTCTCAGGATCCCACCGGACTGGCGGAAGTTGTGCCGGCAGACCCTTCAGCGACACCGGGCAGCGGAACCTCAGCTACCAGTTCCCCAGCCTCGGATTCCCCGTCGCTCCCGGACGACAGTTCGGCAGTCGGTGCCCCCGATTCCTCCGCAGGCTGAGTTTCTGCCTCAGCAGACACAGGTTCGATCTCCCGAATCACTGGCGGCACGCGGCCGGATTTCGCCGCCGCTTCACCCCCCGACCCCGGCCCGGACTCAGCCGGAGGTGCGTTCCGCCGCTGCTCCGCCATCAGTCGATCCTGCTCTTCGGCTTTCAGGCTTTCCGCATCCGCATAGGCAATAATCAGATCGCAGTCCTCTGCCGAAAGTCCGCTGATCTCCGCCAGCTGATCCGGTTCGATCACGGACAAATCGTCGAAGGTAAAGAAACCCTGCGATACCAGACTGTCGGCCAGATCCGCCGTCACCTGCGGAATCGCCGTGAACGCCTCAATCGAAATGTTCAACTGCTGATCGAGCGAAGCCTGCGTCATCACGTTGATGTCCCAGCCGACCAGCTTCGATGCCAGCCGCACGTTCTGTCCCCGACGCCCAATGGCCAGTGACAATTGATCCTCCCGCACCAGCACAATCACCTTGCCCAGCATCTCGCAAAGAATCACGTCTTCCACTTCGGCCGGCTGCAGAGCATTCGGTACCATCACTTCCAGCGAATCATTCCATCTCACAATGTCGATTCGCTCGCCTCCCAGCTCCTCCACGATCCCCCGAATTCTCGCCCCACGCACTCCGACACAGGCGCCCACACAGTCGATCGTGGGATCCGGACACGATACAGCGACCTTCGAGCGATGCCCCGCTTCGCGCGAAATCGAACGGACGTCGATCACGCTGTCACCGATCTCAGGAATCTCCACCTCAAACAGACGCCGCACAAAGTCCGCATGCGTCCGCGACAGAATCACGCGCACCCGCGAACCAGCCTTGCGAACATCCTGCACAATCGCCCGAACACGATCACCGATCCGATACGTCTCCCGCGGGATCTGCTCACTCCGAGGAAGAATCGCTTCCATCTTGCCCAGATTGATGATGATCGTGCCGCGATCAATCCGCGTCACCAGTCCCGACACAATCTGACTCCGCAGCTCCAGAAACTCGTCATACAGCGAGTCACGCTCGGCTTCACGGATCTTCTGAATCATCACCTGCTTCGCCGTCTGAGCCGAAATTCGCCCCAGCAGGTCACCCAGAAGTTCCGGCTCCAGCATCCGGCCGTCACAGATCAGCTCCGGCTCCCCGGTTTTCCGGTCAATCCGGACCTCAATGTTCTCTTCCTCAGAAAAATGCTTCCGCGCAGCGGAAAGAATCGCCTGTTCGATTCCCTCGAACACGATCTCGCTGTCAATCGCCTTGTCACGATGAATCGCGTCAACGATTCTGAGGATTTCTGGTCCATTCATAACAGGTCATTCAATTGCACGGAGTAGCTATAAAAAAAAGCGGGAACAAGTCCCACTTTTCGCGACTGGCAAAGCCTTTTTGCCAGAAACCTTCTTTCAATAATGCCAACGCCACAATCTGCCACATTCGCATGGTTCACGAAAGTCGGCAGCTCCGGCAGAATGACATCAAGGAAATGGAGAAAGACCTAAATCTTGCCCATTTCAGGTTCCTCGAACGCGGTCTTGACGAAGACAAACACAATTTTCCGCCCGGAAATCTCACTGCAATCCGTCGATTCCAGGGCACTCTTTCATTCGCAGATGCAGAAAATACTGGCCCGAAGGCGAAGTGTCAAGCTTCTGAGGAAATCTGTTCCGGCAAACCACACTCTTCCTGTTTCGGGAAC
>SYLK01000684.1 GCA_005809115.1 Planctomyces sp.
CGTCTCGTCCGCGACCCATCGTTTCCCGTCGCGATTGAACTGATGGATCCTCGCTGCGTCGCGATGGTGGAGAACAGTCCCATGGCCGTCGGGCTGCCAGAAGACTGTTTCATGCTGCTGACCGAGATCGACGGCCCGGCGGCACTGGTGAACGCACGCGTGGCGACGGTCGCGGAAATCCTCCGAGACTCCGGTTCTCCGGACGTCGTGTACAGTGACGAGGACGAACCGCGGAAGAAGCTCTGGAAAGCCAGGAAGGCGGCCGGTGGTCTGATGGGACAGTTGAGTGCCGACTTCGTGGTCCAGGATGCCGTCATCCCCAAGAGCGCTCTGGCAGAGGTCCTGCAGCTGGTCTACGACGAAGCGGATGCCGCAGGAAGTCCGGCCGTGCCCGTGTTTCACGCCGGCGACGGTAATCTGCACCCGAATTTCCTGTTCGATTCGCGGCGGCCGGGAGAACTGGAGAAAATCGAACTGATCGGCAAGCGGCTGATGCAGCGCGTCGTGGATGTGGGGGGGACTTTGTCCGGAGAGCACGGAATCGGTAATGACAAGGCCGCCTATATGCCCATGGTCTTCGGTCGCGAAACAACTCGACTCCAGCTGGCGGTTCCCGCCGTCTTCAATCCCCGACATCAGCTCAATCCGCTGAAGGTCTTTCCGGAAAGACGATTCGCTCCATGAACGCCCGGGTGTCACCCAGCGCATCACGCTGCTTCGAACCGTTCCTTGACCCGATTGACGGTGTGGTCTGCCTGCCGGCGGAAGTGACGGCCGGAGCGATTGCTGCCTGGGCCGAGCCCCATCGCCTGCGTTTTCCGCTTCTGCTCGATGCCGATGCCCCGTTGCGGACTCAGGTCAATGCCGCCTCGTATGCGCCGGCTTCGTCCCGTTTCGGCCCCTTCTGCGACAACATTCTGGGCATGAACTGGAAGCTGCCGAACTCGGCCGTGGTGAGAATCGGGGAACGCGTTGTGAAAACGACCACCGGATATGACCTGTTTCGCTTTCTGCTGCATTCCGGCGAGAGATTCGGCCGCCCCCTGGATTATGTGCTGCGCCTCCGGCCAGCCTGTGAACTCCACGGCAGCTTCCTGCTGACCGGTGACCCGGTCCAGTTGCGTTCGTCAGTTGCCGCGTTGCTGAAAACCTGCTGGATGCACTGGTTTGATTCGGTGGATCTGATTGCCCAGGACGGCACCGCACAGCTGCGAATTGCCGTGAACTGTCCGGTGCCCGAGTGGCCCTTGTTCGAAACATTCGTGTCGTCGTTTGCAGCCCGGCAGGACCTGACCTGCCGGGCTGACCGCGACGCCTCGCCACCGCTGGACGGCTGCCCGGATCTCACACTCAAAACCACTCCTGAACATGCTGCCGAACTGACGCTGGCTGTGGCCACGCAATACCGGATCCGGTGCGTCGGGCTCTGTGGTCCGGGAGTCGTCCATGGCTATCTGGCGGATGGTCCGTCTCCGGATCAGCCGCTGAATGACATCATTCGTGAATTCGGTGCAGCGCTGCAGGCCATCGGCGGAGACTGCCATTCCCGGCATCTGCCGCCGATTCTGCCATCCGCGGTCGAAGGCGCCTGGATTGAGACACTGAAAAAGGAATCAACCAGCCTGTGACATCCAGCGACCATTCCTGCCACGATCAGCCAGTGGCTCAGCTGCCGGTCCACCAGGATCTGCTGTCCAGCTGCGTGCACTGCGGGTTCTGCCTCGAAGTCTGCCCCACCTACAAGCTGACCGGAGATGAAAACAATTCGCCTCGCGGACGACTGCGACTGTGGCGGGAAGAGGCTGAAGGACGGCTGGAACCAGACCCCTGGACCGCGTTCTACACTTCGGAATGTGTGGGCTGTCTCGCCTGTGAAACGGCGTGCCCGGCCAATGTGCCGTACGGTGAGATCTTCGAGCAGGTGCGTCAGGCGCACGTCGACAGCCGGCGAACTCGGCCGGGGATTCTGATTCGCCTGGCGGCTGCGGCCGCAGTGCGGCCGGCGCTGTTTAGTCTGCTGGCCGCCCCGGTCAGAGCCCTGCGGCGATTCGGCCTGCAGCCCCACCGATTTCTGTTTCCCGGTCAGCCGGCACTGCGGCAGTCCACGGCCGACTATGCCAGACAGCTGATGCAGCAGCATCGCCCAACCGGCCCGCGTGTGGCACTGCTCACCGGTTGCCTGATGGAAGCGGTGTACCGTGAAATCAATTTTGCTACCGTCAGAGTGCTGATTGAAAACAACGTACAGGTCACCGTTCCCGCAGCGCAGGGATGCTGCGGCGCGCTGCATGAACATGCGGGGCTCGGCGGCGTGGAACAGCTGCGGCAGCGCAATCGGCGGGCCTTCGCCGAACAGAGCGTCGAACTCGCCGTCACCAACTCTGCCGGCTGCGGACTGGCCCTCGCCAAAACCCTCAGCCAGAACCTGCCTGTCCGCGACGTGCTGAGCTTTCTGGGGGACATCGGGCCGGTAACTCGGACAAGAACGCAGGACGGCACACGGGTTTACGTGGATCTCCCGTGTCATCTGATTCACGGACAGAAATCCCCGGGAATCCCGGCCGCTGTCCTTGATGCCACGGGGTTCCGCTGGGAGCTGGCTCCGGCGGCAAAAGACTGCTGCGGATCAGGGGGCGTGTACAATCTGCAGAAGCCGGAGAATGCTCGGCAAATCCTCGCCGGAAAGTCGGCATTTCTCAATTCAGCGGCGGGTGATCCCGCGATCCTGGCGACTTCGAATCATGTGTGCCTGATGCAGTGGCACTTAGCCGGCGTGCTGGGCCTGGTCACGCGGCCCTACACGGTCAGACACGTGATCCAGCTCCTGGATCCGGGAGATCAGCTGACGGTCCGTCGCTGAGCGGCCACAGCCCGCAGCATCACTCGCTGAGTTCCCGCAGGAACAGACATCGCCAACGCACCTCTGACCAGTCGAATTCCGTTCCGGATTTCGCATCAGCAGGTCCGATCGATACACTGGGAACCTGCGGAAACTAGGGGTATCCGTGGCTGTGGAGCAGATCTGGGCTGGCTCCTGGCGCCGTGCGCTGTGTACTTTTCCGGGACCTTTCCATGCTGAATATCATTGGTCGGCCTGCGTCAGGGCGTTTATTGTGCGATGGCATCTCGCGACGTCGTGTGCTGCAGATCGGGGCAGTCGGTGCGTTTGGACTGACGCTGCCCGACCTGTTGCGTGCAGAGCAGTCGGGAGCCGGTCAGCACGCGGGGCGAACCGCCCGTTCCGTCATTCTGATCTGGATGCACGGCGGTCCGTCACAACTGGATACATTCGATATGAAACCGGCAGCGCCGGCAGAGTATCGCGGAGCGTTCTCGCCGATTGCTTCCAGCCTGCCGGGACTCGACATCTGCGAACTTCTCCCGGAACATGCTCGGGTGATGCATCATTGTTCGGTGATTCGCAGTTTTTCGCACAATAATGGCGATCACTGGGCGGCAGCCCACTGGATGCTGACCGGGCGTCTGGGCGCCACAGGCAGCGACCGGGCTCCCCGCCAGCCGTCTATGGGCGCTGTTGCTGCGCACCTGCTGGGACCGACGCAGCCCGGCTCGCTCGCCAGCGTCAACATGAATGACGGCGGTTTCGGATTCCATGGTGGCGCGTGGCTGGGAGTCAATTACAACCCGTTCCGATACGGAGACTTCAGTTACGGCAACGAAGCCGGGCAGCTGCCCACGGGTGACCATCGCAGTTTTTCTCTGGTGGACGGGCTGTCCGAACGACGAGTAATTGACCGTGCCGGCCTGCGGCAGCAGCTGGACAATCTGAAGCGTCAGATTGATCGCCATCGGGTTTTTGATCAGATGGATGCGGTGGACCATCAGGCACTGGACCTCGTGCTGTCGGGTCGTGTTCGCCGGGCGTTTGATGTGTCTGAGGAAGACCCGGCGCTGCGGGAACGGTACGGTGCCGGCTGGGGCGAGCAGGCACTGCTGTCTCGGCGTCTGATTCAGGCAGGTGTGAGATATGTTTCACTCAATACGGGCTACTTCGATGATCATTCCAGCATTGAACCCGCGCTCCGGGACAAACTTCCGCGGCATGACCGCTGCGTGGGAGTCCTGATCCAGGATCTGGCGGACCGGTGGATGCTGGATGACACACTGGTCGTTGTGGCAGGAGAGTTCGGACATACTCCTCGGATCAACAGCAATGCCGGTCGCGATCACTGGCCGCAGGCTCAGAGTGTTCTGCTGGCCGGTGGAGGTTACCGACACGGTCAGGTCATCGGCAGCACCAGTGACAAGGCCGAATACCCCACCTCCCGGAAGGTTGGTGTCGAGGACTTCTGTGCCATCGTGTACCGGGCCATGGGCCTGAAAGCAGATGACCAGATCACCGATCTGTCCGGGCGTCCGATGCACCTTGTGCCCGGAGGTGAAGTACCGGCAGAGCTTCTCTGATGCGATCGGATGCCACCAGCTGGAGCACACCAGCTGGACTCCCTGGCTGGAGCAGACTGGCACGAGGTGCCGTCAGGGGGGCGGATTCCCGGGCGGAGCGTCTGTCGGATGCCGGGCTGCGGACTGTGTCCGCCGGGCCCGCGGCCAGCCCGGGAAGAATGCGTTCGTGGACGCCACGTAGGCGGCATAGTCCGGGCGGCGATCGGCAATGTCGCGCTCGAGCAGACCTGCGCCGGAGAATCGGATCAGGAAAGCCGACATCACCAGCGGCGAAATGATGGTCCACCAGGGAGACCCCAGATTGACACAAAACAGCCACAGCCCCCACCAGACGAGAAAATCGCCGAAGTAGTTCGGATGTCGCGTCAGCGCCCACAGGCCGGTTCGCAGAACGTCCGAGCCGTTCTGTCGGCGAGAGCGAAATCGCATCAGCTGCCAGTCACCGACGGCTTCGAAGAACAGGCCCGTGGCCCAGAGCAGTCCGGCGGCGTAACAGCCGGCGACAGACCATGGCGGTTCACTGCGAGGCAGGGCGGTCTGTAACGGCAGCGCCACCAGCCACATGACCGCACCCTGCAGCCAGAACACGATCCACAGGCTGGTGACTGCGAAGCCAGGGCCATGCCGCACGCGCATCGCCTGGTATCGACGGTCTTCCGTACGTTCGCTGATCAGCCGGACGCCAAGGTGGGCTCCCAGACGGCACCCCCACAGCACGGTCATCAGTGCGAGGACCGTCCGGGCATCCGTCACACCAGACGACGCACCGTGCCATCGGCTGTACACGGCAATCAGCGCGAATCCTGGTCCCCAGAAGCCATCGACGATGCTGACTCGCTGCAGTACCAGACTCAGCAGCCACACGAAAGTCATCAGGCCGGCCACGATCAGGCCGCACGAGACCAGGACTGCTTCCGGTTCAGGATCCATCTCGGCTCAGTCCCGCAGGCGATTGCCCGTCAGTTGCAGGAATAGTCGTTCCAGGTTCGGTTCCAGTGTCCGAATGGAACGGACGGTCAGACTGTTTTCAGCCAGAAGACGAAGCAGCTCTGAAACTTCAGCATGCAGCGCGGATTCCGACCCTCCCGCTGCGCTGCGGACCCGCAGGACCGCACCGTCCGTCTCGCCGTTTGTCTGAACAGTGACGTTGTCGCCCGGACTGAGCGAATCCGGCAGGTGGGGCTGGTTCAGCCTCAGCTCAACCTCCCGCGGCGTGCGCTGCAGGAGGCTGCTGATCGCATCACAGGCCACAAGCCGACCCTGGTCGATAATGGCGACTCGGGAGCAGACAGCCTCCACTTCTTCCATATAGTGACTCGCATAGATGACGGAGGTTCCTGAATTCTGCAGATGCCGGACGCAGTCGAGAAGGTGAGCGCGACTCTGCGGGTCGACACCGACGGTGGGTTCATCCAGAATCAGCAATTCCGGTCGATGCATGACCGCCGCAGCAAAATTGAGCCGGCGTTTCATGCCCCCGGAGTACGTGCCGGCCGGGTCGTCTGCGCGTGGAGTGAGTCCGGCCTGTTCGAGCGCGTCAGCAACACGTTCTCGCAGGATTCGGCCCGACAGATGGTACAGACGGGCAAAAAACATCAGGTTTTCGCGGGCCGTCATGTCAGGATAGATGGCCAGCTCCTGCGGAACCACACCCAGCAGACTTCTCAGCGAACGGTCTGAGCGGACCATCGGCCGATCGCGAATCAGAACCTGCCCGGCATCCGGCACCAGAATACCCGTAATCATCATCATGGTGGTGGATTTTCCGGCGCC
>SYLK01000685.1 GCA_005809115.1 Planctomyces sp.
CTCATCGATCCGTCAGAGATGAGCCACCCGTCTTCACCGCTTCCTTTCCCCGATCCATTTTTTTAAAACCGACATTTCGGTCGCGCTACCGGTATGCGCTTTTGGTAAAATCATCATTCACACATAGCAGCTCTTTGCCCATTTACAGAATGCGCCGGTCACCGATGCGGGCCTTCACCACCTTCGTTCACTCAACAATCTGAAGCAACTTTGGCTGTCCGGTACGGGCGTCACCGAAGCAGGACGCGAAGAAATGCGAAAACGGTTGCCGAATCTTGAGATTAAATAATTCGGCATTCCGCCACGTCTCGGCAATCCACTGCAGGATAGGCAATCCTGCCCGTCGCTGTTGCTCTGGCACAGGCTGCCTTGCGGGGGGGGATTGCGGCGATCGTGCCTGCTGTTGCGTTAACAACAACGGAGTACAGGAGATTTTTACTCAGTCAGGAGGACCCTCACTCGGAGTGACCAGACAGCCTGTTTCAGGCGCTTTGTGCTTTCGGTCCTGGTGGCTGGATTTATCGGAACTTGTCGCGAATTGAGTCGGGTGCCGCACACGGGGACACTGCACTTGTGGAGGGGACGACTGAGGGCCGGCGCACGACCGAGGACGCAACGGATAACCGAGCCGAAAGCGCAGGCCATGCTTCCAGGGATGCCTGCGACACAGCAGCCCGATCGGTATCACCAAATAGCGCAGCACGCCTGACGCCGGCCGGTGTCGCGGTCACGGCCAGAAACTGAAACTGGCCGGGACCGGCCTGGCCTCAGCACGACGGATGCGGGTGGCACTTCCACGGAGTGGGAGGAAGTGGCAACGACAGGCACTGGAGTGCAACAAGGGAACAGAGCAGCTCGGTGGACTTTCGCGTGTGGAGGGCAGGTGGTTTCATGCGCCCAGTGCAACAACTCCGCGCGCTGCGGGCCATGGACTCTGCCGGCCCGCCATGGTACGAAAGCCGGTACACGCGGACTGTGCGCGACGGCCCGACAATTGTCGCACCACACGCAACGGTCGGCGCTGACTCAAGACAATTCGCCGGCCGGACCGAGTCGAGTCAGATGGTTCCCGGGCACGTCAGACGCGAGTACAGTGCGCAGCATGAATGAACAGACAGCACGTTCACCGTTTCGCAGGCCGCTGCTGATGGGCGGGGTTTCGGCCGCCGCGTTGATGTTCCTCGTCCTGCCCGGGATGTATTTTGCGTTGAGTTCATCGCAGCTGGATGAGAAACTCGAGGCACTTCGATCACAGGGATTGCCGACAAGCGCTGAAGAACTGAACGCTTATTATTCCGTGCTCCCGGATGGTGCTGACGCGACTGAGCAATGGATCACGGCCACAACAGCGGTGCAGGACGCCGGGATCGGGCAGCGCGCGGCAAAGATTCCGATCGTGGGACTGGGTCCGACACCGGTGCCGGATCCGGGCAACGAGTGGGCGGAACGGGAGATTTCCCGGACCTTTCTGGACGGACTTGACGCTGAACTGCAACTCATCAGGCGTGCTGCGGACGCCGGAGGAATGGCGCGATATCCAGTCGACTACAAGGCTGGTGTGAATGCCGATCTGACTGCGCAGCACCAGGTTCGGGTGATCGCGAGACTGCTCACACTCAGCGCTCATGTTCATGCACATTCCGGACGGGATTCCGAAACGCTTCAGGATGTGACCGATATCTGTTCTGCTTCCGATTCCCTTCGCAGCGACCCCGGGCTGATTTCTCAGTTTGTCAGAATTGCGACTCATGCCATCGGCTGCGAGATGACAGCCGACATGCTGCCTCACTGCCAATGGACGGATGATGAGCTGGAGCGTCTGCAGGCTGCCCTGGGGCGCGCCGATTTTCGTCAGGGAATGCTGAGAGCATTCTGCGGCGAACGCGCGCTGTGCCTCACGGCCTTTCGTACGTCTCCCCAGATCCTGTTTCGTTATGACAGTGCATTGAAGGTGCTCGAGATGTATCAGGAGTCCACTGCGGGGCTGGAAACATCGTGGCTGGAGGCGACGATGCGAAATCAGAAAATCGATGCGGAACTCAGGGCAATGTCTTCCGGCATCATTTCTCGGATGATCCAGGGGAGTCTGAGGCAGATGCTGCCGGCACTGCAGCAGGCTGTGAATGCGGGCACCCGAGCGGAAGCCCGACAGAACTGCGCCATCGTGACCATCGCCGTCCGTCGCTATCGACTTCAGCACGGCGTACTGCCCATTTCCATGACAGACCTCAGGGATCTGATCCCCGGTGATGCCGCCGAGAAGGACGCCCGCGTCATCGATCCTTTTGATGGCCAGTCATTGCGTTTCAGGTCAGCAGACGGTCGCGTGTTGATCTACAGCATTGGCGACAACAAAGTGGACGATGGCGGAGCCATCGCAAATGAAAAGCCGCAGCAGGGTGATCTGGGATATTCGATTGCTGATGACAGCGAGTGACTGCAGGTGCGGCGCATCAAACTCGAGACATAAGCGGGTTTCGCTGGCCGGACGGACGAGATGCATGTCACCGATGACAGCATGGGGTCTGCTGGATCCGGCAGGAGTTGTTCAGTCGAGCAGTACCAGCGCGTCGGGCAATTCGTTGACGTCGGATTCGGTGCGAGGCAACGCTGATTCCAGCGAGGCTGCTGCATGGTGAATAGTGTCACAGATGGCGGAGGCGACGTCCTCCCTGCGCAGACTGTTCGTCAGGCGTTGGCACAGTTCTTCCGGAAACGTCTCGCCCAGAGCTTCCACGACGCTGCGGTCGCCGAGCACAACGGCCATGCGTTCATACAGCGACACGAGAATCAGCAGGCCTGATGCACCCGTTGTGTGGTGAACTCGGCGATCAAAGAACAATTCCCGTGCCCGCAGGTTAACTTCCCCAGCATATCTTCGGCACGGTGGTGACCAGGAGTCTGCTCAGTCGTCGAGCCATCATTCGGCACACCCTCTCTGGCGTCGAGCCGATTTTGTACGGCGCACTTTGCCGCGCTGTCCACTCCAGCAGTCTGGGGCAATCCGCAGTCGCCATCCCCGGAAAGCCCTTGTCGCTGCAGCGAAGTCCCTGGGTGTGAACACACGGCCCGGTCTGGCCTGATGAATGAGCTGCTGGTCGATCCATCGCTTGCGATGAACGCAATTCTTTCCGCTGACGGCATCATCGCCGAGCGAAAAGCATCTCCGCACCGTGCGATTCATCCCTTGGACGATCGCAAACTCTTCTGCCGCCAGCACTTCCAATCGAGCGATCCTCGACACCACCAAAGCCTCTCATTTCATGCCAGGAAGCCTCTGCCCGAGGCGGCATCAGACCGAACCGGCGCCGGGTGTCAGCAAAAGTGCTGTGTTCCTCCCCGGAATCTCCTGACGCGATCAACCACCGATCGAATGCGGCCGGGAATTTTCCAGGATTCCTGGCCGAGTTGTGAGCCGTTCGTCGATGGTGTGGCTGAATACGAGTTTCCGGGGATGCTTCCGCAATCTGGATCAATCAACCATTCAGTGTTCTCGAACTGGGAGAGTTCAATGCGCGACACAAAATCTGTTGCCAGGTTACTGAGGTTACTTCGAATCTCGCCTCTGACTGAAGAACAGGCAAAGCGAGCTGAGGCCGTCCTTTTCGAATCGGGGGCGGTGCAAATGTCGCCATCGGAGAATATCATCTTCTCAATGGAGCTGCTGAGGCGCCAAGTGGGCCAGAATCCGACAGGTGCGAGTGCCGAAAGACTCAGGCAGGCACTTTTGGCATGCGAGAACAAACTTGCAAGTCTGGCTGCGCAGTCGGCTATGGCAACTCATACCCAGGTGAGTGCGGCGGTGACATCAATGGACCAGGCGGCCCTGAAATCTGCGATTCACGATGTCATGTGCGAACTCAAGGTTAAGTCAGCCCAGATAGGGTCCCTTGAATCAGAGTTGAGAATGCCGCTTCTAAGCCAGCTCTCGTACGTTCTTGGCGCCGCGAGCAAACTGGTGAAGCAGAACGATCTGGAATCCGCCTATTTTTTGCTGTTAGGGCTCAACAGTCAGATGGCGGAAGCGATCGATACTGCCAGGGGAATTTTCAATCCATTGGAAATCTGACGTCGGCCGGACCATTCCGGCATTGTTCCGATCCATGCTCTTGACAATGGCGACGATGATCGTGTGCCCGTAAGAAAAGACTCCGGTCACGGTGACGGCACCTGATACGCTTTGCCCGATGCGCTTTGATATGAGTCACAGACAGGGGCACTGCACTTGCGGTTGGGACGACAGAGGGCCGGCACTCGACCGAAGACACTATGAATAACGGAGCTGAAAGCGAACGCCTTGTCTCCTTCGATGCCTGCTGCGAGGAGTGCGGTCTGCCTCACCGAACGGCGCATGGGAGCAGGTCGCGTGATGACTTGAGCCGGGTCAGCACCCTGCAATGACCGGCGCTCGTCCTGACTCCATACGGCTGAGGAAAACGTGCAGGACTATGCCGTGGCCAGCAGATCCCGGGCGGCAGGGCGAACACGGCAGCGGCGCGATGCAATCCTGGGACGGTGGTCGTCAATCCGACGTGGCCGGCCCGCAACGATGCTGAACCGCTTGCCGAAATCTCGCACCAGACAGCACCAGATCGACCCCCATCAGCGGATGGCGGGGGAAGGGTATCCATGTCAACACGCGAACTACCGCCATTCCGCTGCATGGGATTGTTCGCATTTGCGATTCATTGCGACTTGTGATTCTGCCGCTCAGTCATTTCCGGTTGCACCGCATTGCAGGAATCAGCGTACGAAACAGCCTGCTTGTGAAACAGTGTATGGCTGTGGTTTTGGAAAGGCGAGCGTCTGGGCGTCAGCCTGGCCGGTTAAAACCTTTCTATTGACGAACATATACTTGCCTTTTGAATTGTGCCATGTTTGTTTACCGTTGCGAAGCGTCGGGTACGACGGTTTCGTATTCCCCGGCACGCCATCCACCTCGCGTGGATGGAAGCCCCGTCTGGCCACCAGATCGCGACGTCAATCCCACGGTGCTTGC
>SYLK01000686.1 GCA_005809115.1 Planctomyces sp.
ATCCTGCACCTCGAAAGCGGATTCGCTGGATCAGTTCCTCAGCGGGCCGATGATTTCATGCAGCCATTTTACGGTCAAAACGAAACATTCAGGTCCACCCCTGTCACACACCAGCGTGATTCCGGTCAGGGGACGCTGCGCTTCCCTGACCAGAAAATTTGTTCAACTCATTTCCTGGCCGGTCCGAACCTCATTTCAGAATAAGTGGCCGGCCCCACGGAATCAAGGAACCGCTGACAACTGGCGCTCCCTCAAACCGCCGCACACAAGGAGAGCATCTCGGCCGCTCCCGGGGCCCGGCTGCTGCCATGCCCGGATCGTATCCCGGTCGGACTGAACCGGTACGGTACTGCCTCCGCCGGATGATCGGCACTGGCTGCGGCAGACGATCGGCAGATTCTGCCGCTCGCTGCGACCGCACGACAAACTTCGTCACAATCGCCCCAGTTTTCCAGGGCTCACGTCCGATAAAAGCGAGGCCCGGGGCGGGAAACTGCCTGCGACAGGCAGAGTCGGCCCCAGTCGGAGTGCTGCCGTCACATCAGACGACCGGGCAGGTCTGGTCAACATCGGCATTGAGCGGGGCTCTACGGATGTCCGAAGAAGCAAGAGCCGCAGATGAGCCGGACTACTGGAGCGATTCGCGTCGCCCGTTGTCGAGTCTGATATTTCTGATACCGTGGATTGCGGCCTATGAACTGGGTGTCCTGTGGACTGCCGGAGGCACCGGCGCTGAGTTGCGCAGCGGAGCGGACTTCTGGATGCGTTCGTGGTTGTCAGCCGCAGGACTGACTCAGGTGCTGCTGCTGCCGTTACTGGTGGCCGGAGCGCTGCTGGCCTGGCATGGGGTACGAAGACATCCCTGGCGCGTACGTCTGGAGACGCTGATCGGGATGTTCGCGGAGAGTCTGCTGCTGGCGATTGGCCTGGTGGCATTCGGACAGCTGCACGACATGATCTTCCGATATGTTCAGGGGGTCAGCCCGGATCCAGGTGTCCTGATGCAGATCACCCCGGCCGACGTTTCCCGGGCCATTTCGTTTCTGGGGGCCGGAGTTTACGAAGAGGTCATGTTTCGGCTGCTTCTGGTACCGGCGGGGTTTCTGTTTTTTCGGGCGTTCGAGTTCCCGGCACCCTGGGCTGCAGTGATGGCTGCGGTTGCGAGCAGTTTTCTGTTTGCGCTGGCTCATCACGTCGGACCAGCATCCGATGCCTTCAACCTGTTTACGTTTTCCTTCCGCGCCGCGGCCGGCCTGTTCTTCTCAGCCGTGTTTTTCCTGCGGGGATTCGGAATTACCGTCGGCTGCCACTCGGCCTATGATCTGCTGGTAGGCGTTCTGCTTGTCGCCCCGTCAGTCTGATCCGTCAGTCTGATCCTTCGCAGGCCGGCCGTTACACGATGACGTCAGCGTTAGTCCGCTGTCGCCTGGGGAAATCCGACTCTGAGGCAGGCGTCGGCGGAATCCTCAAACACCTTCCGAACTGCGGTCGGGACGATTGCTCCGCAGCGACGGCACGAATCGGCACACGCCTGCCACAACGCGGGTGAAGCAGTCGTGAGGGGCAATTCGGCACTCAGCACACACCGGCACAGCAGAGAAACTTCGTCAAGGCACTCTGCCATCTGCAGGTGGCTCATGAGGGACCGGGACCGGCTCCCGCTGTTCCCGGACGAAAACTCTGCAGGACGGCCGGGGACGACCTTCCGTCCCGGTTCAGAGAGATGCTGCTGCAGCTCATCCGCAAGCCTGAGGCACGCGCCGACGTACTCCCGGTCGGATCTCGTCAGGTCTGTCCGCTGACCACTGTGCTGGTCACAATTCGGATCGGTATACGAAACTTGACCGCTGACTACCCGACACGAAGCAGCTCCACCAATGGCCAGACTGAACAGTGACAACATCGCACGACGTCGGTGCATGGAAATCTCCTGCCTGCGGGCGGATCAGCGAATCGGGGGACTCTGACACCTGGAGAGAATAGCTCCGGAAACAGGCCCTGTCCAGGTCGACGAGCGTGTCACGGGGACCGCCGGGGTCTTCAGCCGCCACTGTTCACGTGGCTGTTGCTTCGCTGGCGGCAGGCGACTACGCTGTGCTCCGTTCTGTGTCCGAGGCTGTTTCTGGCCAGTCACTCCGTGGTTTGCGAATTCGAAAAAGGATGGAACGAGGCGAGTCTGATGAACAAGGCATTCATGCGCGAACCCGATCCCGACAGCCGGGTTGTATGTCCGCAGTGCGGATCACTCGGATTGCCCGTCGGGAACGGGCCGCTGGACCGGTACCTGCGTCCGGGATCGCGAGCCAGATTTGGTGACTCCGCATGGTATTGCAGCTATCTGCACTGCGAAATTGTGTATTTCAATCAGTTCGAGGCATCTGCGCGTCTGAGTGACCTCAAATCCTCGGTGTATCCTTACGACGTGGATGCGCCCATCTGCGCCTGTTTCGGTTGTCGGTACGACGACGTGGAGGCCGATGTGGCAGCCGGTGAGCCTGTCCGGATTCGCCAGTTGCTCGAACGATCGCGTTCGCCGGATGCCCGCTGTGAAACTGTTGCGATTGATGGACAGTGTTGCCTGAAGGAAGTCCAGCGCCTGTATCTGAAACTGCGGGCGCGATAATGGTTGTCGCAGTTCCGGGTGTCAGAACCAGCGTCGGAACGGTCATCTGGTGGCTGCAGATGCGTTTCCGGCTGTCAGGGCTGTCCCGGGCTGATACAATTCACGTTCTTCCCCGCTCTGTTGTCGGCGCTGTCAGGGCGACGTGTTGTGTCATGGGCGGCGCGCCGTCAGCGTAAGGCAGGGGATTGATTACGCGCGATGCGGCAGCTCGGCACACCAGCATCGTGATCCTGCAGGAATCGGAGATGTTGGATGAACAGCCTGGCGACCTGTTCGCAGGGGCACGTCTGGCCGGCAGAGACTGACGGTCCAGCAGAAACAGCTCCGGTCTGCCCCGTCTGTGGTCGGGACGGGCGCGCAATCGCGGTTCAGCAGCAGCCAACGATTGTGGCCGCATCGCTGGCCCATGACCAGATCCCGTCATTTGTGGCGGAGGTGACCGGTCACATCGCGGCTCCGGGAGTGCCGCAGGTCGATGGCTACGAAATTCTGCGTGAACTGGGACGCGGCGGCATGGGCGTGGTGTATCTGGCGATGCACCTCGAGCTGAAACGGCTGGTGGCACTCAAGATGATGCTGGCCGGTCCCCACGCTGATCCGGAACTCAAGTTGCGGTTCCGTCGGGAGGCTGAGGCTGTGGCCCGCCTTCAGCATCCGGGAATCGTGCAGATTTACGACGTGGGTGAGGCGCGAGGTTTTCCATATCTGGCACTGGAATACATTGAAGGCCTGAATCTGGCTTCATTCCTGGCGCGCGCGCCGATTCCGGCCCGGCACGCCGCGGAGATCGTGGAATCACTCGCCCGAACCATCCACTACGCGCACCAGAACGGAATCGTACATCGCGATCTGACACCGAGAAATATCCTGATCCCGCGGAATCGTTCAGACAGCGGCAGCAGTCCCGCCGGCGGTGAACCCGCCGAACCGCGCATCACGGATTTCGGACTCGCCCGGGATCTGGAGAACGACTCCGGCCAGACACTTACCGGAGTCGTGCTGGGAACTCCCAGCTATATGTCGCCCGAGCAGGCCGACGGGCGATCTTCGCTGATCGGCCCGGCGACCGACATCTTTTCGCTCGGGGCGATTTTCTATGAAACACTGACGGGACGTCCGCCGTTTCTGGGCGAGAATCGACATGTCACGATCCGGCAGGTCGTGGAACATGATCCGATTCCTCCACGGCAGCTGCAGCCGGGGGTTCCGCGTGACGCGGAAACAATCTGTCTCAAGTGTCTGGCGAAAGACGCCGTGAAACGCTACGGCACAGCGGCAGAACTGGCCGAGGATCTGCGGAGATTTCTGTCGTTTGAACCCGTGCGGGCTCGGCCGATCTCGGCGGCGGGACGCACCGTCCGCTGGGTCAGGCGGCGGCCGACGCTGGCGGCGCTGCTGATGGTGGTGACACTTGCCGCGCTGATGATGTTCGCCGGGGCACTGTTGTACAACGCGCGGGTCCGC
>SYLK01000687.1 GCA_005809115.1 Planctomyces sp.
CATCCACCGACATGCCATGAGTTCTCGAATCTTCCCTGGCACAGCGGATGCCTTTTGCGGTGTGGCGTTTCACTCATTGTATGTGTGGCTCGATCCCGAATCCAGCCATCCGGGCGCCGCGGCCGTCATTGCCGCGGCCGTCATTGCCGCGGTCGTCCATGCCGCGGTCGTCCATGCCGCGGTCGTCCATGCCCGCCGTGCCTGCGGCCTCCACTGAAATCGACCAACACGAGTTCGTGCACGAAGTGAACGAAACGCTGAGTTCATGTTCAGCGATGGGACGCGAATTGCCGCTTCACTAAGAACCCCTGAGAACCCTTAACGCGGGCTTCGCCCGTACCACAGAGACGAGTGGTCGCGGTTTCGCCGCTGTCCGGACACGGATCTGTTGCGCTCGAGGACATCCTGTCGAATCGCAGTCGTGGCATCCTGCTGCGAAGGTTTTTTCGCATCGTGCCAGGCCCGAAGGCTGTTGGATCAAGTGAACGGGAAGGTTGGCGGTCAAAGACCGCCCGTCTTCGGTCCTGGCCCCCGGAACAGCGCTCAGGTTACACCTCTGCAGAGCCTGATCCTCCGTCCGGGTCGGGAGCATTCTGGCCGTGCGACCTCTCATTCTGCAACCGCATGCCGTGCCAGAGTGCTGTGTCGTCGAGATGGCGACAAAGGATCGACTGGTCAATTCGCTCACACTGCTTCCGGCACACACGGCAGGTCTGGTTCATCGCGGTCTCAAACCGGCAGACATTTTCGCTGCGAGAACGGGCCGGCGCGGTGACATCGACAAATTGCTGGATTTTAGACTGGTGAAGCACCTCGACCGCCGTGCCGCCGGGTCGGCGGTTCAGGATATGGAGGCTGGTGAGGACAGTGGTCGGGATTCGTTCCGGACACACGTGGACGAGATTCGGGGCACGCCTCAATACAGGGCTCCCGAGTAAGCGTCGCAGGTGGCCGTCGTGGACCATCGGGCCGATCTGTACGCGCTGGGTGGTGTGGCCCTTTTTTCTGCTGACCAGGTGTCTTCTGAGGCTTTTCGTGACACAAAGGTCTTGTGGGGTTCACTCAACCCGGAAACGTGTAGTAATACGCCACGTTCGACAGTTTGTATTCGTTGTGGATGCGAATGGACTGGTTGGTGCTGTTCCCGTTGACGGTGATGATCGACGTGTCGGGGGTTCCGCCATCGTCCAGGTCGTACACACTGGGCAGCTCGGCCACGATGGCGTGATGAACTTCGGCACCATAAACAACCATGATGTCGCCGACCTGAAGTCCGGCGCGTCCAGCGACACGCTTCACATCGTTATTCTTCACGCCGAACCCCGCGGCCCATTGCGCGTTTTCCAGTCCGGCCTGCCGCCAGACCCAGGTGGCAAAGATGCCACACCACGAAACGCCGGAGGGCTTTGATTTCCCCTGAATGACACGCATTCTCGGCCGTTGAACGCCCTGAAGATTCGTAAGCTGGAACGTATCCTTGCCGAATCTGATGGAGCCGCGGTCCAGCCACTTGCCGGAATTCCAGCCCTCAACGGTCTCATCAAAGTACTGTTTCAGCCGCTTCCAGCCGGCACGGTTTCCGTCTGCGTCGAGATCCAGGTCCGAAACTTTTCCGAAAGGCGGGGGTGATGCTTCTTCACGGGCGATCTGAACAATTTTTTCGCGAATGGCGGACATCCGTCGGCTCCCCTGAAACAAGCCTCTCATGCCAATCCGTGACCAGCACGACGTGATTGAACCGAATCGCAGCCGGCCATGTTCGTACGCTGACGCCGACCGGCTTTCCCGAATGAAGATCTTCGGTGCCCGGTAGTTCTCTTATTGAACTCCGACGGCGCGATTCAGTGACTGCTCCTTGGTCAGTTCCACCGCGACGTCGCTGATCGCGGGCGTCACAAGAATCAGCCACCAGTTCTGGTCCCGTTCCTTGTCCAGTCCCACGCCTCGCTTGGCCCAGTAGCCGGAATTCGCCGAGAGATAGTTCGCGATGCGATTGGCAACAAACTCGATTTCCTTCTCCGTGGGAGTCCTTCTCAGGATCCTGCCGGCAATGCCTGGAGCCAGGTTGGTGGCAATGCCTTTCGCGTACTGGCCAATCCCCGCCGAACCGGCGGCGATGGCGACTTCCAGGGCCGCATTCGTGTAGTCGGCCGTCGTGAGTGTGGACTTGCCTTCGACACCGGTTGCGATCAGCAGTGTTCCCTGCAGCGCGGCCTCGCCGGTGGCTGCCACCGCCATCGCGCCACCGACTCCCAGCGCGGTGCCACCGCTCGCGACGATGACGGCCAGCGCCGCCGTCACTTTCAATGCGGCCTCCGAACGTTCGGCACCGATCGCGATGTCGGATTCGTAGCGATCCAGCTGACGCGCCGCCTGAATCAGCCTGTATGCCGCTTCCTGGAGTTTGAATTCCGCGCGGTCAGGATTTCCTTCCTCCCAGCGATGTTCAGCTGCACCGATTTCCGACGTGACTGTCGCCCAGCGAATGATGTCGTAGGGCGTCGCCATGGAGCCACCGCCGAACGCATGTGACAATCCCGCTCCGATGGCGTTCCCTCGCTGCTCGCTGACTTCCAGTAACGCCTGACAACGGCTGATGATGAGCGTCTGTGAATTTCGAAGCCGCGTGATCTTGTCACGAAAGGCGGAGTCATTCCGGGCCTTTTCTGTCGCAGCCTGCTGAGCCTGAGCCTTCGCCACCTGAGCGGCTTTCACCTCTTCGGGATGCTGCGACTTTGCGAACAGGTTATCGATCGGCATGATTACTTCGGGGCCTCCTCCCAGCCGAC
>SYLK01000688.1 GCA_005809115.1 Planctomyces sp.
CGATGATCTCACACGTCCAGGGGCCATCTGCCCCGACGACTCCCCCTTATGTCAGCCTGTGTTACACCTGCACTCATGGACCTTACAACGAACCGGGGCCCGGCTTTCTCGGCTCGGCCCGCGAACCGTTTCGCCCGATGGGGCCGACGCGAGACGACATGATTCTGAATGGAGTGACACTCGAACGGCTGGCCGATCGCAGACAGCTGCTCAGCAGCTTCGATCGTATTCGCAGTGACATCGATGCCTCGTCGCGGATGACGGGGATCGATACCTTTACCGAACAGGCACTGGGGCTGCTGACGTCGTCCAGGCTGGCTGATGCACTCGACCTTTCCCGGGAAGACCCTCGCGTTGTCGCACGCTACGGTACGGGAGACCCGACCGTCTTTATGGACGCCAACGGAGCCCCGCGGGTGCCGCAGAGCCTGCTGTTGGCGCGGCGACTGATTGAGGCGGGGGTTCGCGTCGTGACGCTGAACTACAGCAAGTGGGACTGGCATGGCGGGACCAATACTGAAGGACGGGCGGACAATTCCATCTTTGTGCGGGAAGCCGAAGATTTCCCGGTTTTTGATCAGTGCGTCAGCGCTCTCGTTGAAGATCTGCACCTGCGCGGTCTTGCCGAAGACTGTGCCGTCGTTGTGTGGGGCGAATTCGGACGTACGCCGGTGATCAGTCGCAACGTCGGGCGCGACCACTGGCCACAGGTTAACTGTGCCCTGCTGGCAGGCGGAAACATGAGGCACGGTCAGGTCATCGGAGCAACCGACCGCATCGCGGGAGAAGCCGTGTCTCGCCCGGTGACCTACGGCGAGGTCTACTCGACGTTGTTCCGTCACATGCAGATTGACGTGGGAACGACCACCATTTCAGACCTCAACGGCCGTCCACAGTATCTGGTGGAAGAACCGGCACGGGTCATGCCCGAACTCATCTGATCACCGAGCGCCGCTACCCGGCACGACTCCACATTCTGGCCTCGCGGCGCTTCGGTCATTTCTGCTATTCTCGCCCGGCAGGTGCCGCCGGCACGGTCCCGGCACTGACCTTTCGGACAGGCCTGCGCCGAGCGGCCGCGCCTGCAGGCGGACCGTACCACAACAGCGTGCGACGTCCGCAGTCTCCAGTGAGCCGTTTTCCGCGAGCGAGGTTCAAGGATGAAATCTCCCAGCCCAAAATTCCCCATCTCCCTGACATCTCTGATTTTCTGTGCAGTCACATTGCCCGGGATGGCCATTGAGGTCGCCCCCACGCCGGTGGCGGCACCCACGGCCCCGGCAGGCGCCCCGGCCGAGGCGGCAGCCACGCCCGATCCGGCAGCCACGCCCGATCCGGCAGCCACGCCCGATCCGGCGGCCACTCCCGATCCCGTAGCCACTCCCGATCCGGCGGCCACTCCCGATCCCGTAGCCACGCCCGAGGTGGCACCCACGTCCGATCCGGTAGCCACGTCCGAGGTGGCACCAACGTCCGAGACAACATCCACGTCCGAGACGTGGCAGCTGAAATATCAGTTCCGGGAGGGGCAGGAGCTGCGCCTGCGAACGCGGCAGACCGCGACGCTGGAGGCGATGGCGGGTGAGAATCGGAAGACGGACAAGTCGGAGGTCGAGCACCGGCAGCTGATGAAGATCCTTTCGGTGGACGATGACGGCAGGGCTCACGTCACGCTGCAGTTCGAACACGTGCGGATGCTGAGTCAGACGGATGATCTGCCACCCAGCGTATTCGACAGCAGCATGAAGCCGGAAGAAATCCCCCCCCGGTACCGCGAGACGTCAGAGCGTCTCAAGGGGCCGGCGGTCAGAT
Organism: Planctomyces sp.; assembly: GCA_005809115.1. Lineage (GTDB taxonomy): Bacteria > Planctomycetota > Planctomycetia > Planctomycetales > Planctomycetaceae > F1-80-MAGs062. The sequence continues at coordinate 1,813 of SYLK01000688.1, forward strand.
TCACGCTGTATCCGTCGGGCAACGGCCACCAGGAAAAATCGGACATTCGGCCCACAGGTGGAAAACCGGATGGACCCAGCGGTGGCGACAGTGAAGCTGCCGCCGGCCGTGAAGCCGCCGCCGGCGGTGCATCAGCCGCCGGCAGTGAAGCGTCGCCGGCGGGATTCCTGATGCCTCTGCCGACGGAGGACGTACGGATCGGAGACACCTGGAAGGACACTCAGCGCGTCAAGGTCCGGGTCACCCGAGACATCAACCGCTCGATCGAGATTCTGCGATCATTTCGTCTGGTGGCGGTGGAGAATGGCATCGCACAGATTTCGTTCAATTCGTCGATCACATCACCGGTGACCCATCCGGGGGTGCGTGCACAGCTGATGCAGTCGACACCTCGGGGCACGCTGCACTTTGACATCGCCAGGGGAGTGATGCTTCGCAAGCAATGGAAGTTCGACCAGTCCGTGATTAACGCCATGGGCAAGGACACGGTGGTCACGTCCTGGGGCGAATTTTCGGAAGAGCTGATCGAGTCAGCGAATCCCCTCGGCACTGATGCTCAGGCTGCCGCTGCCGCGGCGACTTCACCCGTGGCATCCGCACGCTGAGAGCCCCGAGAAATCCTGTGGAGTCAGAAGGTTCTTCAGCAATGCGTCCCTGGATTCTGGCCGAGACAAATTACGCCCATGTGCGGGATTTTTCGTATGAGGTGGCGGTTTTGCCGCTGGGTGCGACGGAGCCGCACAACCTGCATCTGCCGTATGGAACCGATACGCTGGAAGCTGATGCGATCGGAACGCGGGTCTGCGAAGCCGCATGGAATCTGGGAGCGAAGGTGGTGATGCTGCCGGCGATTCCCTATGGAACCGAGACAAATCAGGCCCGGTGTCGGCTGTCGATCAATGTGAACCCTTCCACTCTGGGAATGGTGATTCGCGACATAGTCAATTCACTGGCAGGCCACGGTGTGCGGAAGCTGGTGCTGCTGAACAGTCACGGCGGCAACGAGTTCAAGCCACTGCTTCGTGAACTGATGGGAAGCACGAGCGTCCATTTATTCCTGTGCGACTGGTTCCGCGGCTTGTCGGGGGATGCTCAGCAGGAGATTTTCGACGAGCCGGGTGATCACGCCGGGGAAATGGAAACATCGCTGGCGCTGGCCTGTTTTCCGCATCTGGTGCGAATGACCCCGGACGGTCGACTGGCGGCGGACGCCGGCGCGACCGCTCCCACTCGATTCGAGGCCGTGAATCGCGGCTGGGTCAGCATTACCCGGCCCTGGCATCTGTTGACGACGAATACGGGTGCCGGCAATCCGTTCGCGGCCACGTCAGACCGTGGAGAGCAGCTGATTCGGGTGATCGTGGACCGCCTTTCGGTGTTCCTGTTCGAGCTGTCTGAGGCGAAACTGGACGATCGATTTCCGTTCTAACTGGAGAACACACCGATTCTGCATTAGACTCCGTCAGTCGTTCCCACATTTGCGGAGAGTGTTGTGGCTGAGACTGAAATTGATGTCTACAAGGAATGGCTGGGAATTCCGGAAGGTGTTCGTCCTCCTGACTATTACACCCTGCTGAGGGTTGTGCAGTTTGAGGATGACATCGACAAGATCCGCAGCAATTACCGCAAACTGAACGCCCACGTCCGCAAATACGCGACGGGCCAGTTTCTGGTGCAGTCGCAGATGCTGCTGAACGAACTCGCCAGGGCGATGCTGTGCCTGACCGATCCGGTTGGCAAGGCGGATTATGACGCGAGTCTGGGACGTGAGACGGCCGGGCCGGATGAGACGGCCGAACCGGCGACAACACTCGATTATCTGCTGGCAAAGAAACTCATCCAGCGTTCGCAGGTGGCCGAGATTGAACACTTTGCTTCTGCGCGAGGAGTGTCTCATCGGGATGCCGTGATCCAGATGAAACTGGTGGAACCCCCGGAAGCCACCCGGGCGCTGGCTGCGGAGCTGCGTCTGCCGTATGTTGACCTTGAGGACATGCTTCCGGAGGACGATGTGCTGGATCGCCTGCCGCGGCGGACCGTGAAGAAACATTCGTGCCTGCCGCTGTTTGAAGACCGGGGCCAGCTGCTGGTCGCCTGTATTGACGAACCCAGTGTGCAGCTGGAGGACGAGATCCGCCTGCGTTTCGGCGTTCCCATGCGTGCCGTGCTGGCAGTTCCGCGCGGTGTGAATCAGGCCATCGCCAGATATTATGCTCCGGGAACACGGGAAGAAGCGGTCGAGACGCTCGCGTCGACGCCGTCGAAGGGCAGCGCTGATCCCGGATCGGGCAAAAACGATTCTGCCCGAAAGGAAGCAGCCCGGAAAGACAAGGCAGAGAAACCGGCACGCCGTCGTGCGGGGCCGCTCTCTGACGAAGAAAAATCCCAGCGGATGCAGTACTCACTGATTGCCATCTGCTGGTCAGTCATCGGCACCGTCGGCATCTCCTATGCAACTGCCGAACAGCTGGGAATCTTCCACTACGGACTCGCCGTGGTGATTGGCCTGGGCGTGGCGGCACTCCTGAGACTCACCTACTGGAAAAGCTGACGACTCACGACTTTCTGCTGCCTCGGATTCAGTTGTTCTCGGACTTCTTTGCCGAAGTCAGTTTTCGGCTGATCCACTGCTTCAGCCGGCTGAACACGGCATTCCCGATCGATTCTCGCTGCCGACCGAAAGTTGCGTAGCCGGTTTCCCCGCAGTACAGCGCCTGCGAGACATCGGCGGGAAGGCGCACGACCGCGCGGTATCGCGGTTCTGTCAGTCGCATGGACGAATCCTGCTGATCCCGGGTGTCGTCCGGCTGGATCACGGTGAGCGGTCCGCCCACGGTGGCAGCCATGGCCGGATGTGACAACTGCGTCGACGCACGAGGCTCGACGCGTGCAAATCGGCCATGTGCCACTTCACGGATTCCTGTCCGAATGCGGACGTCGCTGCCGACCAGAGGCAGGACTTCGTCAATGTCACTGTCGGCTATGGACAGCACAAGTTCCTTCGCAGCTTCGTCGCCAACGGCCAGAAGTTCCAGGCCGGGAGCGACGTACCTGCCCGGCAGCTGCAGGACTGACCGCGCCACAACTTTTCCGGTGAGGGGCGCCCGGACGGACAGCGACTGAAACTGATGTCTGGCTGACGCCAGTCGCTGTTCGAGCGCCTCGCGATTGCGCAGTTCCACCTGAGCCACTCCGGGTTCGTGACGGTCACTGGCCATCCTCTGCCGAATCCGGCTCTGCTCAACGGACAGCAACAGGCCATGGTACTGGCTGGTAATTTCTGCATTCCGCAGCGTGAGCAGAACATCGCCCGCCTGCACACTCTCCCCGTCCACGACATGAACACGTTCGACAAATCCGGCGACGGCGCTCCGCACAACCGCCAGGTCTTCATAGTCGACGATGCCGGGCGCGGTCACACCGGCAGGACTCGGGACACTGGTAAATCCCAGAACGACTGCCACGACCAGAGTGATCGAGACGATCATCGCCCGGTACGCAGACCGCGGGGCCTCGCGCCACTGACGGATGAACTCACGCCCGGATTTCAGCAGGGGCGTCCCGAACCAGCAGATGACGCCGAACGCCGCGAGCAGAATCCCGGATCCCTCCCACAAAACTGACGCCATCAGCACCAGCGAAGCACAGACGGCAATCCGCCACACGGCAGCACAGATGCCATAGATCACCAGCAGCCAGTGATGCGGACCGGTCCGATCGGGAAATCCTGACGGCGTGCCATAGAACAGCCATGCGGTCATCTCCCTGGTTCGTCGGGTGCTCTCTGAATACAGATTCGGAACATTGAGCAGGTCCGCCAGAATGTAGTAACCGTCAAATCGCATCAGGGGATTGAGGTTAAAGACGATCGTGGAAACACTCGCCATGAAGACCAGATTGTACAGCAGGTGGGCCAGCAGCGGCGAATCGACACGGCTCCAGGCGATGGTCGCGATAGCGGCGATGATGAGTTCCACATAGATTCCCGCGGCGGCCACATGGATTCTCTGCCACTTCGAGATGAATCGCCAGGATGACGTCACATCTACCCAGGCCAGCGGCGCAAACAGAACGAACACGATGCCCATTTCCCGAACCTCGCCGCCATACCGCCGGCAGGCAAACCCGTGAGCAAATTCATGAACGATCTTGAGGATGACCCACGCAGCCAGCAGCCACAGCCAGTTGGTGCGAGAGAACACCGCGTCAGAGGCTCGCAGAAATCGATCCCATTGTGACGACACCGTGGAGGCTGCCACACCCGCCAGTACCAGGCCGCCGAGCGCCGCCGGCAGACTGAACAGCCAGCCCACGAATGGCAACAGGGCTGCCAGAAGTGCGTCCGGATGGAACAGGGGAATCCTGGCCCAGAACGGATTGATCCGGTCGGACGATCCGCGTCCACCCGGAGCCCCGTGACTTGCCGCGGGGCCTGAACCTCCTTCGGTGAACTGAGCCAGCTGATTTTCAATCAGCCAGGAATACACGCGGGTGGCCTGTGCCTGGGTCAGAGCCGTGGGGCCCAGACGCTGAGCTGTCATTGTGAGGGCTTCAGCAAACACGGTGTCGCCGTCCAGCAGAGAGATGAACACATACTCCGCATAGCCGACTCGATAGAACGTCGCGGTCGAGGTGACCTCGATCTGGCAGCAGGTTCTGCCGTGGTGGCACATGGGAATGAACACGAGATCCGTCCGCAGCCGCACGCGGCTGCAGTTGAGATCGATCGTCGAGAGATCCGGGCTGTTGTTCACCATCCCAGCCACCTGATCGCGGCCCAGACCGCCTTGTGAAACAGGTTCCAGCCCAGCGGGCGGCGTTCCGTCGTGATTCGAGCGTTTCCACGCATGCCCGGCCGCAGACTGCCGTCAGCGTTCGCCAGGCTGACTTCGGCGATAAAGACATTCACGTGGTCTTTCAGCTCGGCCCGCGGATGAATTCGCTCAACCGCAGCGTCCCGGTTCTGTCCGGGAAAGGCGTCGAGCCAGATCCGCACCGGGATTCCCGGGTACATCAGCCGGATCTCTTCCTCGGGGATCGCCAGCTCCACCACCATCTGATCGAGCGGAGCCACTTCGAACAGTGGCTGCCAGATTTCCAGTGCCATGCCTTCTGACCGCTGCAGATCACCTGCGACCACGATGCCGTCAACCGGGCTGAGGATCTGCAGGTGGGTCCTGCGATCCCGCAGCAGCTCGATCTGCATCCTCAGTCGCTGAACTTCCAGCTCGGCAATCTGCGCCTTCCCGGATTCATGGGCGGCCAGGTATCCTGCACGTTCTTTCGAAACCCGGTGCACGTCAGCCTCGGCGGCGGCAAGTTCCCACTGGATTTCCCGTTCATCCAGCCTGGCCAGAACATCGTGGATCGACACGATGTCGCCGGGCTTGACAAATGACTGGTCCAGCCGGCCGGCAAATGGAGCGGCGATATGACGCCGGGTTACTGGCTGGAGTTCACAGTCACAAGTGACTCGCCAGGGAACCGGGATCAGCAGAACGCCGCAGACCGCCCCGCACACAGCCAGCATCGTGGCGCCTCGTCGCTGACGCACCGCGTGCTGACATCCGGCAAGGAGCCTCTGCAGGCGATTTTTCTGCGCACGCAGCAGTAACCCGATCGCTGCAGCCAGCGGCCGAAACGCCGCCGCGACAAAATTCAGCAGCTCGAGATCCTGCAGAGTCTGCCGCTTACCAGACATCAGCCATGCGCCCCGAACCATACCGGATTCGTCACGCAGCACGACGCTGACAACAGCCTCAGCGTTCACATATTCCACATACTGGCGATGGGCACAGAGACCATGACGATCCTCGTTCTGCAGCGGTGGCCACGCGGATATTTCTCCCCGCGCAATCGACTCCTGCAGAACCGCCTGTGCCCGGCGCACGGACTCCGAACTGTTGTCGACAGCCACAGCTCCGGAGACGGCAGTGACATGTCACGTCGATCCGCTGGACCGACAGAAACCGACGATGACTCTGTCACATCCGAAATGCTTCTGCAGCTGTTCGACCAGGACATGGCCTGCCTGATCGACATCAGCACTGGATTCCAGACGGGACACGATTTCGGTCAGTGCGGCCATCCGTCGGGATTCTGCCGCATGCTGGCGGCAACGTGCTTCAGCATCCCATCGCGCCATATTTGCTGCGGCCAGCTGCAGAACGGTCACAGCAATCGCAGGGACCTCTGTCGCAGGGGAAAATACCGTAACAAGGCAGACCGCGTTGCGACTCGGGACGGGAGTTGCCACGACACCTGCCGGTGGCGGCCCCGAAGCGAAGGCCGTTACGGACCTGCCAGTGTCCGCCGCCTGCACAGCAGTGTCGTGGCACACCGCCAGCAGTGCCGCATCGACATTGTCACGGCCCGCCAGGTGCCTCGGGGCCAGCTGGTCGGCGACTCCCTGTGCACCCACCGTCTGCAGGGCAATCCAGTCGGCCTCAAGTCTGACGGCAACCAGCTGGGCCAGCTGAGTCAGCAGCTGTTCCTCGCCGATCGCACGTGCCAGTACCTGTGTAAGTTCCGCCTGAATTCCGGCGACGCTGGCCCGCCACGACTCCACCGATTTCGGACCGCCGGCACGACCAGGATTCTGCGCCCGCCACGGCAGACGGGAGGGCGAGTCCGCTGAAACGGGAGGTTGTCCAGGACCGATCCCGGGGGTGTGGACCGCCGTCGCGATTCCGGCCGCGCAACTTTTCCGTTCGTCACACGACGCGCGATTTTCAGCGATCACGCCGTCCTCCGGTTTCCCGCGTACTGAGCGCACCCGGAAAAGTCTGTCCTGCGACCGAGTCTCCCGCAACGTCAGGTGAACCTCCGGACGGAAGCATGCGGCAGATTGCGCCGCATGGCAGCTTCGCCTCAGGATTGGGCAGCCGGACCCGCACGCGGACCGTGCTGCTTTGCGGGTCAGCCGTCGGGGACACGAACTCGACGATGCCCGTCACGGGCTCGCGGCTGTCGCCGATGTAAAGAGGGACCGGGTGATTCACCACCAGCTCTCGCCCCATCTCCATCGGGACAGGCAGAATGACGTGCAGCGGATCCAGCTGTACCACCTTGAGAATCACCGGATCATTCGGGGAAACGAATTCTCCCACGTCCTTGTAGACAAACGTGACGACTCCATTGATGGGCGAGACGACTCGACGCAGTCTGAGCTGCGCTTCGATGCGCTGCCGTTCGAGGGTTCTCATCCGGAGTTCATCCTCAACGGACTCCAGAGTGGCCTCGGCAATTTCCCTCTGAGCGCGTGTCCGATCGACTTCCTGCTGCGACGCGTGGTTTCGTTCCTGCAGCTCGTGCAGTTTTTCCAGCCTGGCGGTGTGCAGCCGAAGCTCAGCCAGCGCAGCATTGCGTCGGCCCCGGGCATCCATCGCGGATTCCGCCATCAGCAGCGACACTTTCAATACCTCATCATCCAGGCTCCCGAGGATCTGGCCGGCGGTGACCACATCGCCCTCCTGCACCTGAATTCGCACCAGCGTGCCCGATTCCGCCGCGGCGACGTCGATGTCGTGACTGGGTTCCGTATACGCCGTAATTTCCGCGGCGTCCGACGAACAGGAGAGCGCGATGGCCAGGCCAGTCAGAACAACGGGCCACCGCAGAGCCGAATGAGCAGCAGACTGTGACATGATCGAGTGTCCGACAGAACAGGACATGACAAACCGGGAGACGACAAAACCGCCGAGGCGAGCTGCACAAGCCGAAATGACCACGGAGGAATTTACGGAATCAGGGATCACGCGCACCACGCGTCAGCAGCTGATCGCGTGCCAGATCATGGCGGAGCAGTGCTGCGCGCGCCGCATACCGAGCTCGCTCCGCTCCCTGCTGCACGCGCCGCAGACAGCCGGACAGATCGGCGTGGACTTCACCCGTGCGATCGGCACTCCGGAGCATCGGTTTCCTGAGCCACGCTCCGAACAGCCGGACCACGGCGTCGTCGCATGACAGGTAGACCTGCGCCGTGCCGGGATCTCCCTGTCGTCCACACCGTCCGATCAGCTGACGGTCGCCGCGAAAAGAGTCATGTGGTTCACTCACGATCACATGCAGGCCCCCCAGTGCATGAACTCCGTCCCCGAGTCGGATATCGGTACCGCGACCAGCCATATTCGTCGAAACGGTGATTGCGCCTGTCTGTCCGGCAGCCGAAATAATCTGTGCTTCATCGGCATCCTGTCTTCCGTTCAGCAACTGCAGCGACAAACCCCGCTGACGCAGGTCGTCCGCCAGACACTCACTCTCGGCAATGCTGCGTGTCGCCAGCAGAATCGGGCGGCCCGAGCGATGGATCGTCTCGACATCGGAAACGATGGCCGCCCGTCGGGCGTCTGCACTGCAGAAACATCGCATTCGCCGGACCTGCCGCCGGGCCGGAATTCGCGGGGGAATCACCCTGACCGTCGCACCATAGACCGTATGGAATTCCCGTTCACAGCCGGCTGCCGTGCCGGTCATTCCGGCCAGCCGGTCATACATTCGAAAGAATCGCTGACGAGTGATTCGCGCCAGCACGTGTTTTTCCGCCGTGATCCGCAGATTTTCCTTTGCTTCGATCGCCTGGTGCAGCCCGTCTCTCCATGTGCGATCCGCAAAGATCCGGCCCGTGCCCGCGTCGACGATCTGCACGGAGTTGTCTCTGACAATGTAATGCATGTCGCGGTGAAACAGGAATTCGGCCTGCAGAGCCTGCTCGACGTATTCCGACCAGGGGCGTCGCAGCTGTTTCGCCGGAATCACAAGATCATGCGAATATATCCTGTCCGTCCCCTGCGCGGTAAGTTCCAGGACTCCGACCGTCGGCAGGAAGCGAAAGTCCCGATCCGGCTGGAGGTCCGCCAGCAGACCTCGGACCATGCGATGCACAGCAGCATCTTCAGCATCGGCCGTCGGACTGGCACACAGAATCAGCGGAGATCCCGCTTCGTCCAGCAGCACATTGTCGGCCTCATCAATGATGGCAAATGCACGACTTCGCTGCATGACTGACGAGCCGCTGCGGAACTGCCCGCGGAGGCGCTTCAGCAGCAGCTCACCCGGCCGATCACAGCCGGACTTTCGCAGTTCGATCTGATCACGCAGATAGTCGAAACCAAACTCGCTGGCGGTGCCATAGGTGATCTCACTGCGGTACGCCGCGAATTTTTCCCCGAGCGCGCATTGCTCCGGCAGAACCGCCACGGACAGTCCCAGTGCTTCATACACCGGACGGAGCTGCTCACAGTCACGCCGTGCCAGGTACTGATTCGGTGTGACAACGTGGACGCCCCGTCCGGTGAGTCCTCGCAGCACTGCCGCCGGGACAGCCGCAAAGGTCTTGCCTTCGCCCGTCTGCATTTCGACAATTCTTCCGGCAGCCAGGGCGAGTGCGGCCTGCAGCTGAACACCGTGCAGGTGGATTCCCAGAGTTCGGCGGAGTGCCTCAGCAGACAGTGCGAACGAGTCGACCAGAATATCGTCCTCGGCGTCATCACGACGCGACAGCACATCGCGCAGACCGTCTGCCAGCAATACCAGGCGGTGGTCGTCCAGGTCCTGCAGCCGGTTGGCGGACCTGCGGATCCGGAAGATCAGATCGTCACTGCGATGATCTCCGCCTCCCTGGAACAAGGGACTGATCCGTGCTGCCAGTTTCATCGGGGTACCATTCCCGCGCGAGGCTCGTCGAACCTGAGCAGCGTTCCCATGGCCTTCTTCAGACGGACCAGCGCTACGGAGTAGCTGACTTGCGCCCGCACAAACTCGGTCTCCACATCGGCCAGCCTTTCCTGTGAGTCCAGCAGATCTTCCAGGAGCAGCGTGGCGGAATCGTCAATCCCGGGCAGCATCTGCCAGCGATCCACGAGGTACCTTTTCTCATTGTCAGCGGCCACCATCGATTCATACTTTCCCACCATCTCGCGACGCGACGTTTCCACCTCGCGCACCGCGATCTCCGTTTCCGTCAGCGACTGCTCAACGGTCTGTCGAAACTGACTTGTGGCTCTGATCATTTCCCACTGTCGCCGCTCCAGACGGGCTCGTGCGGCCCGGTTTCCCAGAGGAACCTCAAACTGCACTCCGGCCGTATATCCGGGACGCCCGGCCGCAAACTGGTTGCCGTAAGCACCAAACACCGCGCTGTTCGCATCCAGCCCTGCGACGTACGTACTGACGATCAGGTCGAGCTTCGGCAGGATTTCATTCCTGGCGACACCCAGTCGGGTCGTGGTCGTCCGCATGCTGCGAATGGCACGCGAGATATCCGGTCGGTTCAGCAGGGCCGTCTGCAGGCCATCCCGCATGGAAACGACAACCTCACTGGTGGCCGGTGTGTCGCGTGGCGTCAGCTCGGCACCACCGGCGTTCAGGAGTTCAGGATCATTGACCAGCAACCGCAGCTGCGATTCCGCGTTCCGGACCGAAGTGACCGCCCGCGCGAGCTGCGAACGCCGACTGGCAACGGCCGCTCGGGTTCGCAGAACCTGACGCTCCAGCACGTCCAGCTCCTGTCGCCCGGTCAGAATACTCAGGATATTCACCGCTTCCTGACAGACCTTCCCGCGCTGCAGAAATTCCGCGCGTGCTCGAAAGAGTTCCCAGTAGGCTTCCGTGACGCGGAACAGGTGTTCCTGCAGTTCTTCGACCACCTCGTCTTCGGCAGAATGCGTGTCAATCCTCGCCAGCACAATCCGGCTCTGATTGTAGACTGGCCCCGAACCGTTCATCAGTGGATGAGTATAGCTCAATTCCAGCCGGGTGGTGGCCTGAGGATTGGGAACCAGGAAGACGGAGTTATTCCTCTGCGTCCCCAGCCTCTGTGCCAGCTCCAGCTCACCGCCGGAATCACTGCGACGCCGCAACCCTCCATCGGCGGACCAGCGCTGAACCGTATATCGCTCACTGTTGTTACCTGTCGTCAGGGTATTGCCGACCGGGTCATTCAGGTCGTCCCAGGTCGTGTTCAGAAACGACCGCCAGTCAAACTGCGCCTGCTCCTCCACCAGTACCGTGCGCCGAATCTGTGGTTCGACAGTCACGGCCTGGAGGTGTGACGAATGTTCCAGGGCGCTGTTGACCAGAGCGTCCAGTCCCACCGAGAATGACTCAGGCGAAATCCCCGTTCGTCGTCCCACATGGGCGGTCCACCACGGAGCGTACTCCGGCGGCAGACCGGACGAGTTCAGGTCCCTGTGCTCGGCCGACACTTCCGGAACGTTTTCGCTGCGCAGCAGATAGGGGGTGATCCATCCCTGGGCGTCCCAGTCGCCGTTGGCCCGGCACCACGGAAGTGCGGGTGTATAAATGCGACACGTCGGCGGAACGAATTCATTTGCCGGGAGCGCTGCTGCTGGAAGTACCGCGTCGTCAGCCGACTGAGGGTTCTCCTCCCGGGGAAAACTATGTATCGGCTCTGCTGTATCCGGCTGCACTCTCAGCGTGTCCTGTGATACGGCAGGCGGCATCGGCACAGTCAGCACTGACAACACCGCTGCGATAATTCCGGCGAATCGTTTCATCGAATACGACCTGAACGGCATCCATGCACTGGTGACTTCGACCTGTTTGTGTGGAATCGGAGAATCATCAGCCGGGACGTAAGGCGCTCGGTCTTAATCTGAGAAGAGATCCATTACATGAGTCATGACTTAACGATATTTCTGTCTCGCGCAGCGCCCGTTTGTCTGTCGGTCGCGTCTGCATCCAAAAACAACTGCCGATCTGAAACGGCAGTCTATGTTTCTCTGCGCGCCTTGAGTGGTAGTCCGCGGGACATCGCCACTTCGTGACCGCGCTGATCGTGCGGCCTTTCTGTCGCAACAGGATCCGATCCTGCTGTCCGGAAGCCCACGCCGTGGATGTGTTCAGACGGCTGTTTACCCTGGAAACAACCATGCGATACCGCGTGCAGCAAACGATTCAGCGGGGACATTTCCTGCTGGGTGAGCTGTGCGCGATGGCCGGCGAGCTGCTGGCACTGAGTGATCACCCGACCCGCGGGTTAACCCTGATTCAGCTCGAGTCTCGCGTTCTGCTGAGCGCGGCGCCCCTGATGGTGCCGGCAGAAGTGCAGACAGCAGACAGCGGCATCACTCCCGACGTCGGGTACCCGGCAGCGGGCCAGATCCACGGGGATCTCCCTGACGCCTCTCCGGCATCCGTGGCCCGCGACTCATCCACACTGACGGACGCTGACCGGGCGGCGACTCGCGAGCTGGTTTTCATTGATGCGGGAATCACGGATCATGCACGTCTGGTCGACGATCTGCGGAACAGTACGGATCAACAGCGTGCATTGGACGTCTATCTGCTCGACAGTCAGCGCAACGGGATCGAGCAGATCAGTGCCGTGATTGCGGGCTATTCCCACCTGGACGCTGTCCATCTGGTTTCCCACGGCGAGGAAGGGCGCATCAGTCTGGGTAACGTCTGGCTCAGCAGCCAGAATCTGAATCAGTATGCAACTGAGATTGCCGGCTGGAAGACGTCGCTGCGGGACGGAGCCGATCTGCTGCTTTACGGCTGCGATCTGGCGGCTACCAAAGGAGGGCAGACATTTGTTGAAGCGCTTAGCGCGCTCAGTGGCTGCGACGTCGCGGTGAGCAGTGACGATACCGGCCACGCGCAATACGGGGGGGACTGGGATCTGGAGTTCAGCACAGGATCGATCGAATCAACAGTTGCCTTCAGTGCGGCAACTCAGCAGCAGTGGGAAGGCAAGCTGGCTGTCATCACCGTGAACACACTGGGCGACGTC
>SYLK01000689.1 GCA_005809115.1 Planctomyces sp.
CGTACAGGTGGCGTATCGTGACGCAACGCATGTTGTGCTGAAGAGTGACGGATCGATCTTCCCCGGCGATGTTGTGGCCCGGCGGGGGGCTCATCAGATGCAGATGGCATTAAAGAACAAGTCCGGCGGCGGAGCGGATCCGCATGCCGGACACAACCATTAGCGGCACAGTCGTTGTTCGCTCTGCGCACACGTAAGAGTCATTCATGTTAAACGCAGTCATTCGGTTCGCACTGCATCAGCGAATGCTGGTGATGGCGATCGCACTGTTTCTCACCGGCTACGGAACGTTCCTCGCGCTGCGAATGCCGATTGACGTGTTTCCGGACCTGAATCGTCCACGTGTGGTCGTCATGACCGAAGCGCCGGGGATGGCCCCCGAGGAAGTGGAGGCACTGATCACGTTTCCGATCGAGACGGCCCTGAACGGAGCGAACGGCGTGGAGGCTGTCCGCAGTTCGTCCGGTGTCGGAATCTCTGTGATCTATGTTGAGTTCGCGTACGACACCGACGTGTTCAATGACCGGCAGGTTGTCAATGAGCGACTTCAGCTTGTCACAGACCGACTTCCCGAGGGAGTGAAACCCCAGCTGGCACCGATTTCGTCCATCATGGGGCAGATCCTGATGCTGGGGATGTGGAGCCGGGACCAGAAAACGGATCCGCTGGAACTGAGAACTCTGGCAGACTGGGTCGTCCGACAGCGATTGCTGACCATTCCCGGAGTGGCACAGGTTTTCACGATGGGCGGCGGTCGAAAACAGTTTCAGGTGCTGGTGGATCCGGAGTCACTTCTGCGATACGGGGTGAGTCTGGAACGCGTCAGGGAAGCGGTCGTGAACAGTAATCAGAACGCGACCGGCGGCTACCTCGATCAGCAGGGCCCGAACGAACTGCTCGTCCGCGCGCTGGGCCGAATTCAGTCCATCGCCGACCTGGAAAAAGTCGTCGTCACGATTCGCCAGGGCCGCCCGGTATCGCTGGCGGATGTCGCGCGCATCGTGGAAGGACCCCAGGTCAAACGCGGCGACAGTTCGGCCTTCGTCCGCAACGATGCAAATCAACCCGGCAGCGAGCATCATCTGCTGGGTGAAACTCCCGCTGCCGGAACCGACGGCGCGATCAACAGGGACTGGTCCGGTGGTCCGGCCGTGGTACTGACGATCAGCAAACAGCCGGGCGCTGACACGCGACTCGTTTCCCGGCGAATTTCCGCAGCCATCAGAGAACTCGGTGCGTCGCTTCCCGGGGATATTCAGGTCGTTCCGCTCTATTCCCAGACGTCCTTTATCGATCGCGCCATCGAAAACGTCGTCGCAGCTCTGCGGGACGGCGTGATCCTTGTGATCATCATCCTGATTCTGTTTCTGATGAACGTCCGCACGACGTTCATCACACTCACGGCGATTCCGCTGTCGCTGGTGATCACGGCGGTGGTATTTGCAGCCACCGGAATGTCGATCAATACGATGACGCTTGGTGGACTGGCTGTGGCTCTGGGCGAACTGGTTGACGACGCCATTGTGGATGTCGAAAACATCTTCCGGCGACTCAGAGAGAATCGCCTTGCTCCGCGGCCAAAATCCACTCTGCGCGGTGTGTTTCAGGCGAGCACCGAAGTCCGCAATTCGATCGTGTTCAGCACAATCATCGTCTGCCTCGTTTTCATCCCGCTGTTTGCTCTGACCGGCATGGAAGGCCGGCTCTTCATGCCGCTGGGGACCGCTTACATCGTCTCGATTATGGCGTCACTGCTGGTTTCTCTGACAGTGACACCCGTGCTGTCGTACTATCTGCTGGGCGGTTCCGCTCTGGCCGGTCACGAGAAAGACGGTTTCCTGCTGCGACTTCTGAAAGCCGCAGCCGAGCAAGTCATTCGATTCAGCCTCGCATTTCCCCGATTCAATCTGGCCGTTGTCGTACTGGCCGTGACTGTCTCCGCTGTGTTTGTGCTCAACCTGGAGCGCGACTTTCTGCCGCCATTCAATGAAGGATCCATTCAGCTGAATGTGGTGCTGCCGCCTGGCACGTCACTGAAAGTGTCGAACGAAATCGCCTCACGCTGCGAACAGCGGCTGATGCACGTGCAGGATGTGATCCGAGTCGGTCGCCGCACCGGTCGAGCAGAACTCGACGAACATGCCGAAGGCGTGAACACGAGTGAGCTGATCATCGACTTCGATCCGACATCGACACGAAACCGCGAGGAACAGCTCGACGAGATCCGCGAGGCAATGGCAGAGATCCCGGGTGTTGTGTCCGCCGTTGAGCAGCCGATCTCCCATCTGATCTCACACATGATTTCCGGAGTCAAGGCTCAGATCGGGATCAAAATCTACGGCGATGACCTGGATCTGCTGCGCCGCAGGGCTCAGGAGATGGAAGTCGCCATCAGAAGCGTACCGGGCATCGCGGATGTGATGCTGGAACCACAGGTGATCATTTCTCAGCTGCGCATCGAACTGAAGCGGGACAAGCTGCAATTGAACGGCCTGACACCGCAGCAGGTCAATGACTACATCGAAACCGCACTGAACGGCGTGGTCGTGTCCGAAATCCTGGATGGTCAGCGGACGTTCGATCTGATTGTGCGATTTGACGATCACTACCGCGAGAACCTGGATTCTCTCCGTCGGCTGAGTATTGATCTTCCCGAAGGC
>SYLK01000690.1 GCA_005809115.1 Planctomyces sp.
CATTGCGTGAAGAAACGAAAGCATGGTCGGATGATGTAAACGCAACACAGCGAGGCGTTGACTGGCAAATGAAGATCACCGATGCCCGGACAAAACTGAAATCCGTGTACCCGACAATTAAGGTGTGACAGAGCACTAGTGGCGGAAGTGTCTCATGCCCGTGAAAATCATGGCCATGTCATGCTGGTTGCAGGCAGCGATGACTTCTGCGTCATTCCGCGAACCTCCGGGCTGGATCACGGCGCGAATTCCCGCCCGGGCAATTTCATCAATGCCGTCGCGAAACGGGAAAAACGCATCGGAGGCAGCGACACTACCACGACAGCGATCGCGGGCCTTGTGAGCGGCAATGAAGGCGGCATCCAGCCGGCTCATCTGCCCCGCCCCCACGCCGGTCAGTGCGAGGTTTCGGGCGAACAGGACGGCGTTGGATTTCACGTGCCGGCAGACGGTCCAGGCAAATTTCAGGTCGGACAGTTCGGCGGGTTCCGGCGTTCTCGTGGTGACGATTTTCCAGTCGGTTTCAGACTGGGGCAGGTCGTCCCGTTCCTGTACGAGGAGTCCTCCACTGACACGGCGGTATTCCGGATCGCCACGGTCTCCGCCGGAAAACGCCACCTGCATCAGGCGGACACTGGCCTTCCACTTCGGACGCGTCGTGAGCATCTCCAGAGCATCCGGAGCAAAACCGGGGGCGATCACGGCTTCAATGAAACGTCCCGACTGGCACATCCGTTCGGCGGTCGCCCGGTCCAGCGTGTGATTCAGTCCGATGATCGAGCCAAAGGCACTCACCGAGTCGCCCTCGTACGCATTTTCAAAAGCTTCCGCCAGCGTTGTGGACTGTGCGCAGCCGCAGGGGTTGCTGTGTTTGATCACGCAGGCCGCCGGGAGTGCGAAATCCGCCACCACGGCGCGTGCGGCATCAAGATCCATCAGATTGTTCCAGGACAGTTCCTTGCCATGCAGCTGCACGGCGGCGGCCAGTGATGTTCGCGGCGGGCGGTCTTCGACGTAGAACGCTGCCCGCTGGTGCGGATTTTCGCCATACCGCAACGGCTGGCTGAGCCGAAACGACAGATTCAGCCTCGGACCACCGAAAGGTTCGGCGTGATCAGCTTCGCCGACGATCCGGTGCATATAATCGGCAATGGCTCGGTCATAGACGGCCGTCATTTCAAAGGCGGCGGCAGCCAGACGTCGCCGATACGGCTCATCGAGCGTGTTGCTGCGCAACCGGCTGAGAACTTCGTCGTATTGCGAAGCCTGCGTCACGGTGGTGACATATGCGTGATTCTTGGCGGCCGACCGAATCATGGAAGGCCCGCCAATGTCAATCTGTTCGATGGCCTCTTCCAGCCGGACAGCAGGGTCTTCGATCGTCTGCTGAAACGGATACAGATTGACCACGACCAGTTGAAACGGCCTGATGCCGTGATCGGCGATTGCCGCAGCATCGGACTCCAGCTCGGGACGTCCCAGAATGGCGCCGTGGATTCTGGGATGCAGTGTCTTGACACGTCCATCCATGATTTCCGGGAATCCGGTGTAGGACGCCACGTCGGTTACTGGAATGCCGGCCTGCTCCAGGAAACGTCGCGTGCCGCCGGTCGACAGGATTTCGCAGCCGAATGCGGCAAGGCCGCGGACAAAAGGTTCCAGGCCCGTCTTGTCACTGACACTGATCAGTGCTCGTACGACCTTCGTCTGGCTCATCTGGACGACTCCCGCCGGCAGTCCGGAAATGGAAAACCGCCGCAGGATTTCTGCGGCGGTCAACGTTTACCTGCTGCGGAAGAGGCGGTCAAACTGACATCAAATCGGTTCGGCCGATTTCTCTGATGTGAAATCCGCCGGCCGGTTCAGCGATTCTGATCCGGACGGGCACCGCCGGGGTCATTCGACGCGGCATCGGGGAAGACCGGAGCGACGGGCTGGCGCTCGGGATTCTGATGATATGTCGCGAAATCGCTGTCTTTTTCTGCCAGGCAGACCACACCGCCCGCCGCGGTGGACAGGAAGATGCGGTCAGTCAGACTGTTGCGGACTCTGACCGGGTGTTCGTGTGCGGACACCCGACCGGCCACCTGACCAGTTTTCCTGTCGATCGCGAGCAGCAGATTGTTGTTATCGACAGCGTAGACGCGACCGGCAGAAACGGCGAGGACAGCAGAGATATTCGCCACGTTCCAGGGCGTGCCGTCCTCGGCAGTCTGCGGTCGTCCCTCGTCAAGTGACAGGACGATCAGACCGCTGCCGTTGGTTGTGATGAAGACGTCGTCGCCGATCGCAACCGGTGTTTCAGTGACTGGTCGGCTGAGCGGCCATGTCCACAGCATCCGAGCGCCTCTGGTGAATCCGATCGAGAAGACTCGGTTGTCCGCGGACACCGCGATCAGAGATTCCTTGCTGCCCCTTCGAACTGACACCAGCGGAGCGGACATCGGGCTGCGCAGCAGGAGTTGATAAAGGGCCTTTCCGGCCTGGGCGCCCGTACCGTGCATGGCATGCAGACTTCCGGATTCCGTTGCCACCGCGATCGCTTCAGTGCCCGGCACAGGCGAAAACCGCACCCTGTCGCCACAGACAATTCGCCAGGCCCTCGGCCTGGCCACGCCGGCGGGCAGATTTCCGAAGCG
>SYLK01000691.1 GCA_005809115.1 Planctomyces sp.
CGTCCGATGACGCCTGGAACCAGCTGGTGGAGCTGTTGCTGGCGTCACCTGCCTGCGGCGAACGCTGGGCACGCCACTGGCTGGATGTGGCCGGCTATGCGGACAGCGATGGCTACACCGAACAGGATCGTCCACGGTCCTGGGCCTGGCGATACCGCGACTACGTGATTCGTTCCCTGAATGCTGACAAGCCGTGGGATCAGTTTCTGACGGAACAGCTGGCGGGAGATGAACTGCTGCCGCCCGCGCAGGATCTCACGCCCGCGCAGGCCGATCAGCTGATCGCCACCGGGTTCCTCCGGATGAGTCCGGACGGAACAGCCGACGGCAGTACAGACCAGTCGGTCGCGCGAAACGATGTCGTGGCGGACACGATTCGTGTCGTGTCAACGTCCATCCTCGGCCTGACCGTGGGTTGCGCCCAGTGCCATGAACATCGGTTCGATCCGATCGCCCAGAGCGACTATTATCGACTGCGGGCACTGTTCGAACCCGCGCTGGACTGGCAGAACTGGCGGGCACCGGACAGCCGGCTGGTGTCACTCTGGAACAGTGACCAGCGCGCGGCGGCAGCAGGCGTGGACGCGGAACTGCAGGAAATCGCGGTACAAAAAACCGCGGAACTCGACAGCATTGTCAGTGCGACCTTCGAACGCGAACTGACGAAGCTTCCTGCCGGACTGCAGCCCGTGGCTCGCCACGCGCGCCAGACGCCGGAGACATCCCGCACCCCGGAACAGCAGCAGCTCATCAGAGAGTATCCGTTCCTGAATGTGGACCGCGGATCCGTTTATCTGTATCTGCCCGATCGCCTCAGCGAATTCAATACCCGCTGGGATCAGAAAACCGCCGAGACACAGCGGAAACGACCCGCGGAATATCTCGTGATGTGCCTGACCGAAGTTCCGGGGCAGATCCCCGTCACGCGGCTGTTCTCCCGCGGGGATTTCCGCTCACCACTGCAGGAAATCGCCCCCGGAGAACTGACGATTCTGAACACGACCGTAATCTCGATTCCGGAAGATGATCCGGATCTGCCCACGACGGGACGCCGACTCGCCTACGCGCGACATCTGACCGGAGGTCAGCATCCACTGACCGCCCGCGTCCTGGTCAATCGCTGCTGGATGCATTTCTTCGGACAGGGTCTGGTGACAACTCCGTCCGATTTCGGAATTCGCGGAGCCCGGGCTTCCCACCCGGATCTGCTGGACTGGCTGGCGACTGATTTCATGGACGGCGGGTGGTCGCTGCGCCGCCTGCAGCGACTGATCGTCACGTCCACTGCTTATCGCCAGACATCGGCGCGGAGACCGGCGCTGGATGCCGTCGACCCGGACAATCGACTGCTCGGGCGCATGGCCGTGCGAAGGCTGGAAGCCGAAGCGATTCGCGACGCTCTGCTGTGCGTGAGTGGCCAGCTGAACCAGAAACTCTTCGGACCTGCCGTCCCAGTCAGCCCGGATGATGTCGGCCAGATTGTCCTGGCTGTTGATACGCGGGATTCCGCCGGCCGGCCGACGGGAAAGGTGATCCCGCTGGGGGCCGAGGTATTCCGGAGAAGCATCTATGTCCAGGTTCGTCGCTCGATGCCGCTGGGCGTGCTGGAGCCGTTCGATCTGCCTGCCATGACACCCAACTGCGAGCGACGCCCCTCGTCAACGTCCCCGCCACAGTCCCTGATGATGATGAACAACCTGTTCGTGCGGCAGACGGCAGACGCTCTGGCAGGTCGCGTGCGAGCCAGGTCCGGCCCGGAAGCCGCCGATCAGGTGACCCTGATCTGGCAACTGGTGTTCGGCCGGCGACCGTCCGCCGCTGATACCGCGGCGGCGCTGGATTTCCTGCAGCAGGCGGTCGCCGATCCCGGGGATGCGGCCGGTGCTGACGCGGCACAGGAACGCGCTCTGTCCCATCTGTGTCAGGCCCTTCTGTGTTCCAGCGGTTTTCTCTACGTGGATTAGTCCGAAGGAATCAGCCATGTCACATCTTCAGCGACGCCACTGGCTGGCCCAGTCCGCCTATGGACTCAGCGGTCTCGCCCTGGCCTGGCTCGAACAGCGCCGCAGCGCGGCCGCGCCACCAAAACCCGATCTGCAGCCGCGCTCCTTCGATCTGCTGCCGCGCCCTCGCGCCACGGCTCCGCAGGCCACGGCCATGATTTCACTCTTCATGCAGGGAGGCCCCAGTCATATCGATCTGTTCGACCCGAAACCGGAACTCAGCCGGCGCCATCTGCAGTCGTACACAGGTGACATCAAATACGACAACGCCGGAGAAGCCAGCAGCCGACTGTTCGGCAGTCCGTGGCGGTTTGCCAGACATGGCGAATGCGGCATGGAACTGAGCGAACTCCTGCCGCACCTCGGGACTGTGGCCGATGAAATCTGCCTGATTCGCTCCATGCATACCGGCGTCAACAACCACGGTGAATCGATCAATGCCCTGAACACCGGGCGACAGATGTCAGGACGCCCGTCCCTCGGTTCGTGGCTGACTTACGGACTGGGAACGGAGTGCGACAATCTGCCGGCGTTCATGGTACTGACCGATCCGGGAGGGCTGCCGGTACTGGGAGTGGAGAACTGGCAGAATGGCTGGCTGCCCGCGGTCTACCAGGGCACCGTCGTCCGTCCTCAGGAACCGAGGATTCCGAATCTGGATGCTCTGCCGGGGCTGCGTGGTGCGGCGCAGGATCGAATGCTCCGTTATCTGAACCATGTCAATCGGGAACATCTGGCACAACATCCGGGCGAGCTGGACCTGGCCGCCAGAATTCAGAGCTATGAGCTGGCCGCCCGCATGCAGGTCGCGGCAAAGGAAGCGATGGATCTCTCGAAAGAGAGTCTGACGGTCCACCGGATGTACGGCATCGATGATCCCCTCACCAGCGAATACGGCAGTCGCTGCCTGATTGCCCGACGACTCGTCGAACGGGGTGTGCGATTCGTACAACTGCATACGGGCAATCAGACATGGGATCACCACGGCGGCATTCGGACAGCATTGCCGGAAATCTGTGCGAAGACCGATCGCCCGGCGGCCGCCCTGATCCGGGACCTGAAGCAGACTGGACTGCTTGACACAACCGTCGTCCACTGGGGCGGCGAAATGGGACGGCTGCCTGTCATTCAGAACGAACAAAATATCGGCCGGGATCACAACACCTGGGGGTTCAGCACGTGGCTGGCCGGCGCGGGGCTCCGCAGCGGGTGTGTCTGCGGCGAAACGGACGAACTGGGACTCAAAGCCGTCACGGACGTGGTCAATCACTACGACTACCATGCGACCCTGCTGCACCTGTTCGGCCTGGACCAGCTGCAGGTCAGCTTCTCCCGTGCAACCGGCGTGGGCAGTCTGCTCGACGGACAGCCCGGACAGGTCGTCTCTCGCATTCTGAAGCACCCGCCTGAAAACCCGACGGCGCGTCAGGTCGCTGAGTCGAATGCCATATCAGCTGGAACTCGATAACGTCCGGTTCCTGCCAGACGGTTTGCTGTTGCACTATGGGCTCACGCGCAACTCGGTTACGCCGGCCGGTCCACGCCATGGTGCCGGCTTCCAGCCTGCAAAGTGCCCGAAGCCCACGGAACCGCAGACCCGGAAAGCAGGACTGACCTGCGCAACGCAGAAACCTGGCCCGGCGTTGCCCGCATCCGAGCGGGGCTCAATTCCCGGTGCAATCACACGACCCGGGATCGCGGTTGCCGCGGGCAACGGCAAACAGAGTCTCAAAGACAAGACCAGATTCAGAGACTGCTCGGAGACCGGCGCTGGTGCGCACATACACACACAACGTGTTAAGTGCTGGCGAAGCAACCCTGGCCTCACCAAATTGGACCAGATCTTCAAGGACGCAATGACCACGGCAGCAGCCATCGATCGCCTCGTGC
>SYLK01000692.1 GCA_005809115.1 Planctomyces sp.
GTGATGTCCGCCAGTGCTTTGTGGTATTCCCGGAGCCCCATGTACGCCGCACCGCGCCGCTTGAAGAAGTGCCATTCAGCACTGCGCTGCAGATTCGATGAGAACACAACGACGGCCTGTGCGTACCGTCGGTGTTTCAGAAAGAGATCACCGAGTGTCTCGGTCCAGAAGGAGTTGGACGCTGGATCGTCTGCCGTCACGCGATCAAAACGGACGACGGCCTGGTCCACGTTCCCCGCCTTCAGCAGGCGCAAAATTTGGTCCGATTCGTGCTGCAGGATGGGAGTTGCAGAGTGCTTCCGGAAATCGCTGAACGTGAGAATCTCCATGGCGCCGTCGCGCTGTTCGACCAGGCAGAGCAGGCCGGACTCAGCCAGTTTGCGATCTCCGTGCAGCAGCAGGCCGCCGGGGCTGAGCGTCACGGGCCCTTCGTCCAGAAGCACAACCTGCCACTCTGTCTTACCGGTATCGACGTTCCAGACGCGGAGCGTATCCCACCCGTCGACCACGGCGACTCGCTGGGAATCGGGGCTCCAGGCGAGATGCTCAATGCGCCCCTGATGCAGACTGCTGAAGACCGGCCCCGCTGTGCCGTCGGGTCTCCAGAGTCGGATCGTTGAATCGTTCCCACCGGAGGCAATCCATTGCCCGTCGGGGCTCCATGCGGTTGCAAAGATCTGGTCGGTGTGGCTGGTCATGACGGGTCCGGGGGTTCCGTCCGTCTTCCAGAGACGCACGGAATCGCCACCGCCAACGGCCAGCCACGCTCCGTCGGGGCTCCACGACACTTCCACAGCGCTATCCCATCCACCCTTCGGAGTGGCCACAAGTTTTCCTTGCGAATTCCAGAGTCTGACGCCGCGATTGAAATCCCAGGGGCCGTGGGGGCCACTGGCCAGCCAGCCGTGTTTGTTCCATGCAACCACTCCGGCAATTTCAGTCGGCCCTTCCAGCTCCGGTGCGGGAGTTCCATCGGGTTGCCAGGATGGCGCATCAGGGGACCACCAGGCAGGGACATTTCCCTTCGGAGCATCTGGTCGGGCCGCCGGGGCACCATCCGAAGTCCAGAACAAGACACTGTCCATAGCCAGGGCAGCCTGACCCTCAGCCATGCTGCTGCCGTCGGGATTCCACCTGGCAAAATTGCCATTGCCCGCGAGTAATCCCCAAATCAGGGTCGTCATCCCTCCCTCCGGGTCCGATTCGCTCACCGCCGATCGGTGGCATATGAGCAGCCTCGTCCCGTCGTGGCTCCAGACAACCGTTCCAATCTCAAGGAATCTGCTTGGCCCCCTGTCGTTCGGTGGCCCCACGGTAACAATGATCTGTTGGCTCTCTTCGCTCCAGATGCGTATCGTGCCCGGCCGTCCGCCAATCGCCAGCCGTCGGCCGTCCGGATGCCAGGCCACGGAATTCACCGACCCGGTATTTCGGCCGATCTCCGGTCCAGGTGTGCCGTCCGTGTTCCAGACGCGAACCGCGGGGTCCAATCCCGGTGGTGGAGAGCCTGGGGTCATTTCATATTGATAAAGGACTTCGCCATAACCGACCGCCAGCTGCTGGCCATCCGGATGCCAGTCCACGCACAGCGCGCTGTACCTGACCGAGTCGCCGAACTGGCGAACCAGCCTTCCGGTCTCCGGATCCCAGATCCGCACGGCAGTGTCCGCCAGGGGACCGTTTTCGGTCGGCGGACGCATGTCGCCGCCGGCACCGGCCAGCAGTTTCCCGTCGGGGCTCCAGTCAAGGCAGAACACGCGCCGGCCGGCACAGTCGACGACTTTCCGCGGCGTGTCGAGCACGCTATGCTCGCTGCCGTCGGGGTTCCACAGCCGGATGCTCCCGTCGGCTGACCCGGAAGCCAGTCGCTCGCCGTCCGGACGCCAGGCCACCTGGTACACCGGTCCCGAATGGCCGTTGAGGAGATGCGTGGGTACACCGTCACTGCTCCACAGCCGCACGGATCCGTCCCAACTGCCCGAGGCGAGTCGCTGCCCGTCCGGGTGCCAGGCAATCGATCGCACAGGCAGCGAGTGTCCGACAAGCACGTGCAGCAGTTGCAGTGTGTCTGCCGCATAAATCCGTACCTGGTTCGATTCAGCCAGAGCGAATCGAGTTTCGTCGGGACTCCATACGGCCGATCTGAAAAAGCCCCAGGGCATCTTCGTGATGATCTGCCAGCGGCCGATTTCGGGAATCAACAGCGGTTCGGGAATCAATCCCGGCAAATAACGCCCCGGGACGCGGGCGACCGGTAACGGGTCCGGGACAACCGCACCCAACGGCTGACTTTCTTGTTCCAGTCCCCGGAGCATCATCACCACGCCATACACGGCCAGTGGGCAGACAACGGTGAGCAGCGCCATGGTGCTCAGCAGCCATCGTTTCCGCTGCACAAATTTCCGCAGCCGATACGCCAGCGACGGCGGGCAGGCATGGACCGGGCGATCGTCGAGATAACACTGCAAGTCGGCAGCCAAAGCATCGGCAGAGCCGTACCGGAGCGTGCGGTCCTTATCCAGGGCTTTCATCACAATCCAGTCCAGTTCGCCGCGGAGTTGCTGGCTGAGTTTCCGCGGCTCGACCTGCCGGCACTCTGAGACCGTAGACAACGCTTTGGCCTGCAGCGTGGTGACCCGCGCGCTGGGGCGAGGTGGATCGACTTCGCGAATCATCCGCCGCATCTCGTCGAAACTGACGCTGCGGAGCGTTTCACGTGCGAACGGCGTGTCGCCCGTGAGAAGTTCATACAACAACACGCCCAGCGAATAGACGTCACTCCGCGTATCGATTTCGATGCCGCTCCCGCCAGCCTGCTCAGGGCTCATGTAGAGCGGTGTTCCCACCATCTGACTGAACCCGGTGTTGAGCGTTTTGTCGGTCAGTTGCTGACCAATCGCCTTGGCCGTGCCAAAATCGATCACTTTGGGAACCGGCGTGACGTCGTGGATCTGCACCAGCACATTGCTCGGTTTGAGGTCGCGGTGGATCAGGCCTTTCTGATGAGCGTGCTGCACTGCGCCACAGACGGTGATAAACAGCTCCAGTCGCTGACGCGTATCGAGTTTCTGTTCATCACAGAATTTCGTAATCGGGACCCCTTTGACCAGGTCCATGACGAAATAAGGACGTCCTGCGGTGGTGGTCCCGGCGTCCAGCATCCGGGAGATGTTGGGGTGATCCATCATGGACAGGGCCTGCCGCTCGGCTTCAAACCGGGCAAGCACCTCGCGGCTGTCCATGCCCGGCTTGATGACTTTCAAAGCCACTTTGCGACGCACGGGCTCCTTCTGCTCGGCCAGATAGACGACACCCATCCCGCCATCGCCGATTTCTTCCAGAATCTTGTAGGGACCGATTTGCGAGCCTGGCTGTTCTACGATCGCTTGGGTAACCGTCGGTGAAATCGCAGCCGGTATTTCATCAGAGATTCCCACGTCGATTCTGGAGCAGTCCAGCAAGCTATCCGGCTCGTCGTGAACCTTGAGCAGTGCTTCCACCTGCCGTCGCAGGGCCGCCTCCGGTCCGCATTCAGTATCCAGCACAGCGGCTCGATCCGACGGAGCAGCGTCGAGCGCTTGGAGGAAAATGTCTTTGGCGGATTTCGATGACTGGGGCATAGTGCTCAACCTTATTTTGCTTGCTCACCCCCCAGTGCGACAAAATCCTCCGGAGAGTCTCACAATCCGCAGAAAAAAAATGAAATCGAATTCATGCTTCATCGCCACGCAGCGCCAGACGCAGCACGGCCCGAGCGTAAGACCATTGGCGATAAACGGTTGCGCGCGAGATGCCGAGTGCGTCGGCAGTCTCATCGAGAGTCAATCCAGCGAAGAAATGCAGCTTGACGATGTTGGCAGCCGTCGGATCTTCCTCGTCCAGGCGGGCCATGGCATCTTCGACCGCCAAAATTGTCTCTGGGGTCGCTCCGGATGTTACGGGCACGTCTGGCAGCTCGATGCGTTTTTGTCCCTGGCCATTGCGAACTCTCCCCTTGCGACGTGCATTCTCCACCAGGATTCGCCGCATCGCTTCGGCGGCCGCGCCGAAAAAGTGGCCTCGACTGTTCCAATGCTGGGCCTTCTCGACATCGACGAGCCGGATATAAGCCTCATGAACCAGTGCCGTGGCCTGCAAAGTCTGGTCTGGTGCTTCCTGGGCCATTCTGGCCGCCGCGAGCTTACGCAGTTCCTCATACACCAGTGGCAAAAGCTGCTCCGCCGCCGCTGGATCTCCGGATTCAACCTGACACAGGATTTGCGTGACATCGGCCATTGGTTGCGGCTCCGGGGCAAACGGGACTGTTGTTCAGCATACTGACGCTTCACACAACAACCAATGGGCGTATTCGCGAGTTGTCGGACTTGTTGACCTGATTTCAAGCGGGAAGGTGGTATTTCCAGAGCTCCCTGAATCGCTGTAAAGAGATTTGGCTCGATGTGCATTTCAGGGAGCGATTCAGGGATGAACGATGAATATCGTCGCGTGGGAGCCGATGCAAGCAACGTTGAGGCGAGGATCGCCGGTCTGATCGGTACTGCTGGTACGGCCAGTGACACGGACGGCGTCCGGCAGGAATCCGAACTGAGGCTGCTGCTGCCGTACCTGAAGCGTCTCCAGGTAAAGCATGCGACGAAGGTGCTGTTCGTCGCGGATGGTGCCGCCTGGATCTGGCGAAGAGTTCCATCGCTGATCAAATCTCTGGGCCAGGCGCCGGATCAGGTGCAGCAGCGAATCGACTTCTGGCACGCCGTCGAATATCTCGGAAAAATCGCCGACAGCTCAAAGCTCAGGGGGCGAAGAAGAGCCGCTGGCTGACCAGCCAGAAGCGTCGCCTGAAGAATGGCGAAATCGGGTCCGTCGTCACTTCGATCGAGGAACTCACCGAACGCCGCCGGACGAAGGATCAGACGACGTGGCTGAACGACTTCATCAACCATGGGATCACTCGCCGTCGCATGGACGATTCTTCGTCAACATCCAGCGGACTGCCCATCGGAAGCGGCGTTATCGAGAGTGCAATCCGCCGAGTGTTCCGCGTTCATCGCGGACTGGGACAACAGAATCTGCGAGTCAAAAGCAACGCCACCTGCTGGCTCCGCGAGAACGCCGCAATGCTCATCCGCCTTCGCGCCCGGATCAAAGCCGGAAGAGAGGAAGAACTATTCCATCAAACAACTTACGTCACACCGGAACGACTCGTCTGATACCAACAAATCGCGAATACGCCCGAGAAAATCTGGCGGCTGCCGTGTGTCGGAACCAGGGCATTGCCCTCGACGCTGCTGAATCAGCGGCGGCGGATCGGCAACTCGCTCCGCACTCAAATACCGCCTGCGACGAGCCAGGAGCTTTATAACACGACATTCCGGCACCTGAACTGCGGGCCTCAAACCTGCTGAAATCGCAGGCGACGAACGTGCTGTTCCCACGCGCGCACGATTTTCGCAAATCCGCGCCACGCAGGCGGATTTGCCCAACGCGCCAGAGCCAATTCGAGAGAGTGAG
This sequence comes from Planctomyces sp., assembly GCA_005809115.1. Classification (GTDB taxonomy): domain Bacteria; phylum Planctomycetota; class Planctomycetia; order Planctomycetales; family Planctomycetaceae; genus F1-80-MAGs062. The sequence continues at coordinate 5,509 of SYLK01000692.1, forward strand.
TGATGGGCCGCAGGCACCCTTGTGAGCGGTCGCTGCAGGCCCCCCGCATGACCGTTGCCTATTTGGAAACAAATAGTCAGATGGAGGCGGATTTCTTCGAAAACGCTGAGGGAATCCGAGAGAGAGTGTGGGGGCCGAACAAAACGCCCCGCGAAACACCAACACGGGAGACAGTCATGCACACAGTTCACATCGACCACAAAGCCTGCCAGGAACGTATGCGGCAGCTCCCGTTCGCCTCACTCATGTTCATCATCAAAGACTGCCGGGAGGCCATCGAAGCGCAGCCAGAAGGCCCGAAAGCAGGCTACTACGCGGACGAGATGTCCTACGCTGGCATGGAAATCACCCGACGACAGAAAGGCAAATGAGATGAAGACGAAGAACATCCAGGTCCCGCTGATCCACCTGAACGGCACAGCGGCCGAATCCCTGCTGGAGGCGATCGAAAACGCCCATGCGGCCATCGGCGACGCACTGCACAAAATGCGTGAGGTCGCACCGAACGGGCGAGACTACTACCCGCTGGGACCGGAAGCACTCACACGGGCGATCCGAGAACACCGGGAGCGGTGTCACGCGCTCGACCAGGTCCGTACCGAGCTGGAGGCAATGGCACTGGGCATCACCGACCGCGTGCTGACGGTCGACGTGCGAGTGAATGAACTGCATCACGACTGACGCCGACGATCGGAAAAAAACAAGAAATCCCGGCGGAATGCTCCGGAATCCCCGTGGGAAACGGTGAGAGAGAGTGGGGGGCGAATAAATGCTCCGGACCGAAACCAAA
>SYLK01000693.1 GCA_005809115.1 Planctomyces sp.
ACTGCAGCCGTTTCCGCCAACGTCATGGCGTGGAACCCCTTCGCCAGTCTGGCTGCGATGCTGCAGGCGTACGAGTATCGGCAGACAATTTTCGTCAGTCGCATGGTCCGCGGCCGCTCGTCACTGCTGGGCATCGTTTCCGGAGCCTTCGGAGCATTCCGCACCGATGTCCTGAAACAGCTGGGCGGCTGGGACGTGGGACCGGGAGAAGATGGCGATCTGATTCTGCGGCTGCGCAAAGCCGGATTCCGCATCGGGAATGCTCCCGCAGCCAGCTGCTATACCAACGTCCCGGTTTCCTGGTATCGACTGTTCCGGCAGAGATGCCGCTGGGACCGGACGGTGATTACCTTCGAGTGCCGCAAACACGGAGATCTGGGGTGCCCCTGGAGCCGAAATTTTCGCTGGTCAAACTTTCTGATGCTGCTGGAACGCTGGACGTTCAACGTCGTGTGCGTCTATACGTTCTGGCTCTACGGGATCTGGCTCCTGCTGGCATTTCCCGCGAGTACGCTCAGGCTGCTCCCGCTGTTGTACTGCTGCGGACTCTGCATCGAACTTCTGCAGCTGCTGGCCCTGTTATTCTATTCCGACCGCCCGAAACAGGACCTGATTCTCGCGACAGTTCTGCCGCTGTATCCGATCTATCAGGTGTACCTGAAACTGGTCGACCTGATTGCGCTGACGAACGAAATCGTGTTCAGATCCTCGACGCGGGATAATTTTGTGCCCGCACACGTTCGTGAGGTAACCTGGCACTGGTAAATCCGGGTCAGCGGTCCTGCCGCTGCGTCACGGCGTGATCAGAAGCCCGGTGCCCTCAGGAAGCCCGGGCTTCTGACACGCCTGGGACCGGCCAAAAATTAAGTTTAATAAATTTTCTGGTCATGGAAGCGCAGCGCCCCCCCTGACCAGAATCACGCTGGTGTGTGACAGCGGCTGGATCTGAGTGTTTAGTTTTGACCGTAAAATTGCTGCATGAAATCATCGGCCAGCTGAAGAATTGATCCAGCGAATCCGAATCCGAGGTGCAGGATTCATGCGGCCGAAGTTTTCATGAGTTTGTTCAACTTATTTTTTTGGCCGGTCCCAGGTGGGTTCGGCTTCTTCTGTCTGCACTCGCCGAACTCACCGTTGCACGCGTCTCTGGACACACGGGTTCGTCGAAATCGAGTCCGCATCCAGCCCCGGACTCGCGTCACAGGTTTCGTGAAACGATGGTCAGCAGGTGCACCCCCCGGGCTGCTCGGCTGACGATTCCGAACTCTGTTCCCGAATCTGCCCCGAGGCGCGAATGGCGATCTTCTGCGGCCGGACCTCGGGAACTCGAGGGAGCCGGATTCGCAGCACACCATTTTCGATGGTGGCGTCGATCGCCTCGCTCTGGACCGGTTCGCGTAACTTGAGAACGCGGCGAAACGGGCCTCGGTCGCGGTCGCTGTAGATCTCCCGCCCGCCCTCGGGAATCCGCACCTTCCGATCGCCCTCGATCGTCAGCAGACCATCGTTCAGAGTGACCGACACGTCGCTCTCACTGCAGCCGGGCACATCCATCAATACCGTGAACGCGTCCGTCGATTCGATTGCCGACAGCCTGCCGACAAGGCTGCCGGAGCACTCATTGGGCGGATTCTGGAGGACCGACCGAAACGCTGCGAACGGACGAAGACCCGATCTTTCGTAACTGGTCATGGACATTTGCGGCTTCCTTTCGATGATGGGAACTGTGAACCCTGCGGGAGCACCCAATCGGTTTGCTCTGATGATATCCGCAGAGCTGATTTTTAGATGAGCAACCAGCGTGCCAGTTCTCTTGGAAATACCTAACCTGTTTAATAACATAACAATACGATGATTCACCATTGCCCAGACCGCCATACTGCCGCCAAAGTGGCACCCTCCAGCCCACGAACGATTCATGCCGTAATGGCTGCGATTGCCAAATTGGCGGCCATAATGAGTGATGTTGCTCGTGGCGGGCAAGAAAATGGCAGAAGAAGGATTGAGGGAGATGTTTCAGTTTTTCCGCAGGACTTTTTTGATCCGTGCGTGTCTCTGAAGCGTCAATCTTTCCCTTGATGGCATAGGCTTTGCAAATTCGTCTGACTCGCTGTGAAATTATCAGGCGGAAGTTGGACTTGATCAGGTCGCTGGAGACGCGAATGCTGAACTTACCGGCATCAGGTGCCACTCTGGCTGGCGACAGTCAGAGGAAATCGCTTTCCGTCGCAGGCCCGCACGGGATTCCGGGCGTGAATTCCCAGGCAGGAGACGAGCTGCCCGTGCGAATGGCCGCTGATCAGTGGGAACTGACGACACTGGGGCTGAAACAGCGATTCCAGGCCGTCGATCTGTTTCTGACGGATGTCCTGACACATCAGGGCACGCCCGAGTTTCTGTCGCGGAACCCGCTGGCCAATGCGGTTGTCACCCGGGCCGCCAGATCACTCGCCGGGGCGCGACCCGCGATCGGCAGCTGGACCTGGATGGCATCCAGTGACCTGGTGATCCGCGAGAACGGGGATCCGGTGGTACTGGACCACAATTTTGACTGTCCCGCGGGGCTGCAACGGTTGTCCGAGTTGTCCGGTCGTTCGGACATCCACGAAACGGTTGACCTCTGGCTGCGGTCTCGGCTGCAGTTTGGGTGGTGCAGTTTCGAGCATCAGGAGGACCGACTGCGGGTGGCGGTCCTGGATGCGGGGTCATTCAGTCCGGCGTACCGGGAAAACGAGTATCTGGCGACTCAGCTTGGCGGGCGTCTGATCAGTAACCGTGATGTGGTCGTGCGGGGTGATGGGGTCTATGCCGCGCACCACCGGCAGCTGGAGCGACTTGATCTGCTGATCCGGCGGGTCGAGGATGCCATGCTGGACCCCAACTGCTTCCGACCGGATTCGCTGATTGGCGTGCCGGGGCTGGTGCGGGCCTGCCGGGAGCAGCAGGCCTGCGTGCTGAATCCACCGGGGACGGGAATGATGAGCAATCGCGCGGTGAGCGGTCTGATCCCCGAGATGGTGCGCCATTATCTTGGCGAGGATCCGCTGCTCGCCACGGCGGAGCTGGCGTTCTGCGGAGACCCGGCTACGTGTGGCAGGGTGCTGGAGAATCTGCGGCAGTATGCCGTGCGCACCGTCGACCCGCTGCATCCGGCGCGTCCGTTCTTCGGTTCCGCTGCGACAGCGTCAGAGATTTCTGATATTCAGACACGTGTGCAGCGGGACCCGCAGAATTTCGTGGCCCGACCGCTGCTCAGCCCACTCGTTGCCGCGACAGATCGCCTGTTCAATCTGCGGGTTTTCAGCGGCGTGTCGTCCCGGTTCAGTCTGCTGCCCATGGGAGTCGGGCGGCCGGCTCAGCCTGATGGCGGGGCCACGCTGGCGATCATCAATGATCCTGCGGCGTTCCTGGTGATGCCGAACGCCGGGTGAATTGGCGGAGGGAACCCACAGTTCCCCGAGGCACTGCCGCAGCGGCGGCAGTGCAAACTGCCCGAGGTGTTCTTTGCGGTTCCCGCTGCTGTCTCTATACTGCCGCACTTCACTGCCGCACTTCAGTCGCGGCGGCAGTTTCAGTTCCATCGAATTCAGAAAAGTCAGCGGACTGACGACAGTCATCCGGCAGGTCTCCTGCCCCGACGCAGTCGGAGTCAGTGGTTTGATTCCTGAATCATTTCCGGCGGATCACATTCAGTGCACAGAACTCATCATTGCGGTCAGCTTCGGCGGGACGATGTGGGCCAGACGGTCACCCTGGCAGGCTGGGTGAACAGCTACCGCGATCACGGTGAGAACCTCGTCTTCGTGGACCTGCGGGACCGCTACGGCAAGACCCAGCTTGTGTTCAACACCGAGGACAGCAGCGAGATCGACTCGCTGGCGCGCCGTCTGCGGCGTGAAGATGTGGTAAAGGTGGTGGGGGAAGTGCGGTATCGTGGCGAAAATCTGGTGAATCCGCGGCTGGCAACCGGCGACATTGAGGTACGCGCGCGGGAACTGCATGTGCTGAGTCGCAGCCGGACACCACCCTTCGAAATTGAAGGGGGAGACCTGCCCAACGAGGAACTGCGGCTGAAGTACCGCTTCATTGACCTGCGCCGACCGGAACTGCAGCAGAGCATCATCCTGCGGCATCGTCTGACTCAGTCTGTCCGCGAATACTTCAATACCCGCGATTTTCTGGAAATTGAAACCCCGATGCTGGGGCGCAGCACACCAGAGGGTGCCCGCGACTACCTGGTGCCCAGCCGCGTGCATCCCGGCAGTTTTTATGCTCTGCCGCAGTCACCCCAGATCTATAAGCAGATCCTGATGGTTGCGGGGTTCGATCGCTATTATCAGATCGCACGCTGTTTTCGC
>SYLK01000694.1 GCA_005809115.1 Planctomyces sp.
CACCTCCGGATTCCCGACCAGCGCGTACAACACGTCACCCTCCAGCGCCATCCATTTCCAGACAGGGCCGTCCGTGATTTCCGGCGGAACGGTAATCGCCCGTATCTCTTCACCCGTCAGGGCGTCGAACACATGACAGGCGGCGTGATCGCCCATGTACAGCGAATCCGGAGTGGCCACCATCGTATTGCGATGAATCATGAATCCTTCAGGAAGCGCACGTGTCCACTGAATCGTGCCATTGTACGCGTTGATGCACAGCAGCGTGTTCAGCAGTGGATTCTGATTGGCCTTGTGGGCGATATGCCCCATCGCCTTGAAGATGCGGCCTCCCGCCACCACAGACTGCTCGGGCATCGGACTGAATTTCGGTGAAGCGATAAACTGAGTCTCGAACGAACCACGCACATACCGGTCATTCGACTGCGGGTTGTTGTCCGGACCATGATAGGGGTGACTCCAGTCATCGCTGCCTTCCGGAATCGGCTTGACCAGCTCGCGATCGCCTCGAAATCCGCGGGCCTCGGGGCGCAGCACCCGAAGAATCTCGTCGTCCGAAGTCTGATCCTTCGCCGCGTCGCTGACCACCACCGCGTCACACAGGTTGGGAGTCAGATGAATTGACGCCGGCGAACCCGCTTCCACAAACACGGACCGCCCCAGCAGGCCCTCTGCTTCCGCAGCGTCGCGGACGGCCTCAACTTCTTCCGGGCTGCCGGACTGAAAGTAGACCGTCAGTTCACGCGATTTCGCCAGTTCCGTCAGGAATGCTGCTTTCCCGCCGGGAATGCCAACCACCGCGACAACGCCCCGCTGCGGCTGGAAATCCCGCAACAGCGCATCAAGGGTCATGTCCGCAGCCGCGACAGGATGCGCAACGATCAATACAGCGACGAGAAAGCCGGACATTCGCCATCGGGTGCTCATGGTTTATCCTCAGGTTCAAGTCGACTGAAACGTGGGAGCAATCGGCGGTCATGGAATCTGCATCAGCCTGCCACAGGGGGTGCCGACGAAAACAGCCGCAATTTTACCCCCGCGATCGTGACTGAACAAGCTGCGGGGCGATGCGAAACGCAGGTTCTGTGTCGAACCCGGTGCCCCTTCCCCCCTGACGAAAACCTCGGTGGCAGCGCTGAGTCGAAAGTGGTCGAGATGACGCTGCAGATCGGCCAGTCAGCCAGTTTTTAACAGGCGTCCTTCCCGGAAACGAATCGACTCACCACAGCCGGTCCTGAGTTGCTGCGTTGAACGCTGGCACGATATACTGTACAGTCCGGCTGTTTTTGGGCGAGTTCGCTGATTGTACGCCTGCGTTCGGGTGGCCCGCCTGCGGGCTGGACGAGGCTGCGGAAACAGGCCTGATGGCGTATTTGGCCGTTTCTCCCGGATTCCCCATTCCCCCCGCACTCTCCCTGGACCCTGGATATGCCTGCGGACCGTCGACAGTTTCTCGCAGCCGTGGCGGCGCTCTCGTCGTCGATGACAATTCGTGGCCTGGACGCGGTGACAGCCAGCGACGCGGCAACCGCTGGCCCCGGCGCGACGCCTGGCCTCAGCGCGACGTCTGGCACGGGCGGGACGGGGAAATCGGCGGCTGCGACGGCAGCACTGGCACGACTGCGGGGGCCGATGGCATCGGTCACGATTCCCTGCAACGATGACGGTACGATTGATTTCGGCAGTCTGCGGAGCTGGGTCAACTTCGTCTGTGAACAACGTGTGCCGATCCTGTTCATGACACTGGGTGACAGTGAACTCGAGTTTCTGGACGAATCCGAAATCGAGGCGGTGACTCGTACGGTTGTGAAGGAAGCCCGCGGGCGTTCACTCGTCTGCGGCGGAACGGGACCGTGGGCCACGCGACAGATCATCGCGTATCTGGGGCGGATCAGCGACAGTGGAGTTGACGCGGTCAGTCTGCATTTCACGCCTCGGATCGCTGCTGCCGATGATGTGGAGCGAGCATTTGCCGAGATTTCAGCGGCTTCAGCAATTCCGCTGCTGGCTTATGAAGTCGGCGGCAACTTCACATTGCCGCTGGTCCGTTCGATCGCGCAGCTGCCGACCGTGATCGGCATGAAGTGCCACGACCCGCTGTACGGATTCCAGGACTACGCGCTGGCGACACGGGACAGCCAGTTTGGGGTGCTGGGAGCCGGGCGGATGAATCAGTTTCTCTTCGGCCACCAGTGTGGTTCACCGGCCTGGCTGTGCCTGCTGGCGGCGTTTGCGCCGGAGATTTCCCTGCGATTTCATCAGGCCGTCATGAAAGACGACCTGAAAACAGCCCGGGAAATCATGTTCCAGTACGAAGAACCGCTGATGGCCTCGGTCCGCGGACTCGGTTTTCCCCACGTCTACAAGTCGATTCTTTACCTCGCCGGCCATTACAGAACCAATCTGATGCGTTCGCCTCGACTGGCTCACACGGCGGCGCAGATGGCTCCGCTGAAAAAAGTCCTGCAGGAAACATTCGGCATCGGCCGGTAAGGACCGGCCAAAAAATAAGTTGAACAAACTCATGAAAACTTCGGCCGCATGAATCCTGCACCTCGAATTCGGATTCGCTGGATCAGTTCATCAGCTGGCCGATGATTTCATGCAGCAATTCCAGGGTCAAAACGAAACATTCAGGTCCACCCCTGTCACACACCAGCGTGATTCCGGTCAGGGGGCGCTGCGCTTCCCTGACCAGAAAATTTGTTCAACTGATTTTTTGGCCGGTCCTAAACGGCAGCCCGAACGCCGTGATCCTGACAGCCTTGATGTGGCAGGCGGATCAGACCAGAGCCGCTCGCCGCATCTGGTCCATGATCCACTGATCCAGGAACCGAACGTCCGGCGATGTCGGATCAGTGACCTGATCAGTCAGCTCGATCTGCACGCTGGCTCCGGCCGAACGCAGCAGTCGCACACTTTCCACATTCCGTGCCAGCTGCTCGTTGGACGTCCTGCGGGAAATTGTCTGCAGCAGCGGTTTCCCTCGCAATGCGGTCAGGCGTTCGGCCTTCAGTGCCTCCGGATCCCCGTCGGGATCGAGCAGAATCGTTCCGGCGAACCAGTCGGGGTGTCGGGCGAGCATCTGCAGGGAGGCATCGGCACCGCTGCCCGAGCCGGCAAGAAAGATGCGTTCACTGTGAATATGAAACGCGCGACGCAGTCGGCAGGTCGTGGTCCGCAGCAGGTCGGAAAACGGTACAGAACCAAACTGGGCTCCGCTGATATTCCAGCGGTATCCGCCCATCAGGTCGCCGAGCCGGTTTGCACGCAGGGCCAGCCCGCAGTAATTCTGCTGACTGACGGCCATCATCACATCTTCCAGCTGATCTTCGCTGGCATAGTTGCCATGAAACCAGATGATCAGCGGGTAAGCGTATCGCTCTTCGTAACGTTCGGGAACGAAGATTGCGACTGGCCAGTCCGATTCTGCCACCGGGCCGGAATCCGGCAGCTCGCCATCCGCCGAGGCCGCCCACGAGTCATGCAGCTCACGCAGCTCGGTCGGCAGCTGTTCCGCATCGAAATCCGGCAGCAGCACCGCGAAATCGTCTGACGAGACTGAAAGACTTCGAACGCGATTGAACATGGTAAGGTACTTCCATGAGTACTGAATTTGCGGGTGACGTCGCCCCGGATCAGGCACACGAATGAAGCCGACGGGGCCGACGGCAGGAAAACTCAGAACTCCATGACAACTTTGGACCCTGGCTGAATGCGAACCGCATTTTGCCGTGAAAAAAGAACGTTCAACCCACTATCCGTGCGCTGAACGCAACGAATAAACAACTTATCCCTGAACTGTCTTTGAAATCGCCCGACGCACTTCGTCCAGCGGGAACTGAATTCCCGGACAGGACGTTGCTCGCACGTCGGAATGTCCCAACACCCGATCCGGACTGATGCCGTGTCGATTCGCCAGAATTCGCGTCAGCCGTTTCACGGCCGACAACTGTCGCTCTGTCGGCACAGACTGGTCAAAATTCCCGATCAGACAGACCCCGATCCCGCGACCATTGAAAACTGCATGACCGGAATGCGCTCCGTGAATCTGCTCGTTCCAGCGAAATGTCGCCGCCACCTCACCATCAGCCATCCCGTTCCCGTTCCCGATCACAAAATGATACCCAATCCCCAGCCAGGGATTTCCCGCACCGTCCCTGCGACGGCGATGCTCCGCATGGATCGATTCCACACTTCCGGATTCAGTCGCTGAATGGTGCAGCACGATATACAGCCACTCCGACGCAGCGACGTCCGGTTGCCATGCGGCCTGTCCATCCGCATCCCTGCTCCTGCCATCTCGGGACGACATCGCCGAAGTTCCCGGCTGCCGGCCCTCCACAATTCGAATCCTCATTCCAGCGGCACAGCCGCTCTCTCCCCGAACTTCCGGACTTTCGTCGGATTCGGCAGGTGCGCCGAGCCCCCAGAAGATCCCTGCCACCAGGGCACATACCCTCCGCCTGTCAGCCGAACGAGGCCATCGCATTCAGCACTCCTCGCCCAGTTTTCAATTGCTGCCGGGCAGATGAGCCTGACCTGCAAACCCATCCCGCTGCGACTTTCATGACTCTATCCGTGGCTCGAAACCCTGTCAACGTGCTGTTCTTCCACACGCCGTCAGCAGTTCCGCGGCCCGCATTTCCCTCATGCGGCAGCGCAGTCTGCGGCGACTTTAACGACAGGATTCGTGCCCTGAATCGGAACGCAGACTGTGCCACCGCCCCAATCGTTACAACCTCATTGATTTCAGGGAATTTGATGTCGGGCAACCGGCGAATTCTGCGGTTCCTCGTGCTTCTGACCGACAGCTGTTCCACGGCCCGTCGCGGCAACGGCCGTCCATCAGGTCAGTTCGGCCGAGGTTTCATGGATTTCCGTGCGGGCGAAACCTAGAATTGTCTGTGGGCCACGTTGCAGCTGTCGTCCCGGACGTGGCTGACCAGACGCCGGTCACCTGTTCGCTTCCCTGCCATTCTCCCACCCGCCTGCCAGGGCACTGGCGATTTTCCGGAACTTCAGGTTTATGGATTTCCCCCTGCGCCATCTCCACTTCAACGCGAAACGCGGTGCCGCCAGCGGACGCAGGCCGTCTGGAAAGGCTCCCGCGATCCGCCGCTTTTCCGGTCCAGTGATGCGTAGACTACTGACTATTTGCCTGGCTGCCACAGTTGCCGGCGTTTGCGTTCCCGGAATTTCCGGCTCATCGGCTATGGCCAGCCAGAAGAGTTCTGGCACGCTGCAGAGCACGGTCATCCAGTTTCTGCAGAAGTACTGTGTCGCCTGCCACGGTCCCGACGATCAGATGGCCGGGATCGCGGTTCACGAACTGCAGTCAGCCGATCAGCTGCTGCGTGAGTACCAGACCTGGGAGCGTGTCTATCGCATGATTCAGGCGGGTGCTATGCCACCCCCAAAGCATGATCCGTACCCGAACGCGGCAGAGCAGAGCGATGTCGTCGCCGCGCTGAACGAGGCACTGTATCACTTCGACTGCTCGCAGATTGATCATCCTGGTCGCCCGGCGCTCCGCCGTCTGAATCGGGCCGAGTACAACAACACCATTCGGGATCTCTTCAGCACTGACATCCGTCCGGCAGATGTGTTTCCGCAGGATGATGTCGGCGAAGGTTTCG
>SYLK01000695.1 GCA_005809115.1 Planctomyces sp.
CCTATACTCGGGGGAGAGGGAAGTGTGAGGGGGCATTTTCGCGCGGGATTGGAGACATGCCCGACGGAGATCGCGACCTGCCCCGGACCATCTGACTCACTTGGCGCTCGGTCACTCGCCGGATGATTCCTGACACCGCCGTGAGGAACTCGGGTGGGTTCAAAAAAAACTCACCGGTGATTTCGGCATGCCCAGCAGTGGTTCGGTTCCTGCTGCTGAGGTTTGGCCGAATGGTCATTCGGCCGCCACAGCCGGTGTCTACAGGCAATGCCGAGTGGCTGCAGGGATTGCAAATCTGCTTCTCCGTTTCGTGTATCAAAATGTTCTTTTTGAAACACCAGCCGGTCATGGAATCTCCTGCATGACCATCTGCGGAGCGGAGTTGGCCATTTCGGGGCTGCTTTGGTCATGGGTTCGTGGTAAAATGCTCGCATGGAAACAATCATCCACAACGTGGGCGAATTGGGTGTTTCTGAGCGATCTGCCGTTGAGCAGCTCGTCGGACACCGTCTGAATGATCACCAGCGGGTAATCATTCAGGTGGTCGGGGTGACCCTGCCTGCAGAGTCAGCTCTCGCAGCACCGGGAGAACTGCCGGACTGGTGCAACGTGTACGAGGGAGTAACAGACGACGAGATCTCGAAGATCGAGCAGTCAATCGTGCGCTGCACGATGAGCCGCTCAGTCGAGTGATCCGATGGACGCAGCACTGCTCGACACGGATATTCTTTCGGAATTGCTCAAGCAGCGGAATCTGGTCGTCCGTGCGAAAGCCGCCGACTACCTGAGGGCTAATGGACAGTTCACGCTGTCGGCGTTCACACGCTTCGAGGTGACCCGTGGATACAAGGAGAAGTTCGCAATAAACCTGCTTTCACGATTCGATACTTTTTGCAGCCATTCCCTGATCCTGCCAGTGACGGAGTCTGTCCTGGATCGTGCAGGCGACCTGTGGGCGATTGGGCGTCGAGGCGGTCATTCGCAGAATGATGCCGATCTGATCATTGCAGCCACAGCAATCGAGGCCAACCTGACGCTCGTCACGGGCAATACGTCGCACTTTTCGTGGATTCCGGGCCTCAAGCTGGATGACTGGCGGAATTCGTAGGCATCAATTGGATCGCGGCTTCGCATCATCACACGGCCAGGTCACGATAGACGGGACGACGTCACGTGGCGATTTCGACTCGTTCGGCACTACACCGAGATCCGTTCGACGATGTTGCGGGTCACTCGGCGTTGACGGCGGTCGTAGAGTTGTGTTGTTCGCGGATCTGAATGGCCTGCCAGGTACTGCACGTCTGCCAGCGGGACGCCTTGTTCGAGCAACTCCGTGATCGTGGTGACTCGAAAAGAATGGGGAGAGAGACGCTCAGACAAACCGGCATTTCGTAAGCGGCGTTTCAGCATCCGCGCCATGTCGTCGGCGGTCATGCGGTTCTGAGTCAGCCTCTGTGTTCGGCGGATTGCCGTCCGAAACAGCGGCGAGGTTGGTTCAGCGTACCGAAGTCCGCTGGTTTCGAGGTACACCTGCAGAATTTCCTGCAAGTCGTGGCGGACCGGGATCTCGCGGACTTTGCCGCCCTTTTCGTGAAACCGCAGGCAGTACTGATCACTTACGGAATTGAAATCTGACCGACGAAGTTTCGCCACGGCACCCACGCGAGCGGCGGTGTAGATCAGAATGGCAATCACCGCTCGATCCCGCAGCCCGACGACATGCGCCCTGTCCAGGCTCTGCAGCAGGCGACGTGCATGTTCGATTGAGATCTCCGGCGTCTTGCCTTCGACCGCCTGGTATCGCTCGGAGCGCACGGACAAGGCCGGATTGAGAATGATCACATGTCTCAGCACCAGTTCGTCGAAGAACCGGCGCAGAGCTGCCAGGTGAACTTTGCGTGTCGGCACCGACACCGGAAGTGCATCGAGAAACTGCCCGACGTGCCCCGGCATCACGCGAACAAGTTCGATGTTCTTCGCTTCGCACCAATTGGAGAAGACTCGCAGGGCATGCAGATAGGCCTTGCGGGTGTGCGGGTTGCGAATCTGGCCGTGGAAGAACTCGTCAAATGCAAACCGGGCGCCGTCCCCCGCGTTCCTCACGAGCGCCGGCACTTCGATGATGTTCTGTGCGAGCCCTCCAGCCGACGCACTTCGCGCCGGCAGCCAATCGTTTGTCATTCTCCTCCCTGATGTGTCTTCGAACTGCTGGTGTCATCCGGCAGTCTGCAGGCAGCGCGAGCATCCTCTCGCCCTCACCAGCCAGCGCCTGGCCACGCGACCTCTTGGCAGTCGTGCCCAGCAGCGGCTGTTGCAGCCGGGCACAGCATTGACTCACACGGCACCAGCAGGAATGCGCCTCCGGTGAGTTTTGCTGTGATCCATCTTTAGCGCCGGATAACGTCCTTTGTCCAGCGATGAAACGTCAGACCGGCTGGAGCGACGTGGCCCAAAAGTGGATCTCTTTATCGAAATCTTCAAGCGTGGGAACAGCACGTTCGTCGCCTGCGATTTCAGCAGTTTCGAGGCCCGCAGTCGGGGTGCCGGAATGTCTGAATGTAACCCACCCGGACTCATCGCAGGCGATATTTGCGTGCGGATCGGGTGGCGGACCGTTCGATCATCGTCAAATTCGACGCAAGTCGTATCGGGCCGAGCGTGCGACGAAGAAGTGATCTCCGAAGAAGTGATCTCCGGGGTGGGCGGAGCGTCATGGCGAGCATCGACTACAGGGGGCTGCGTGGCTGGCTGCGGATCCTGGACTTGCTGAACCGGATGGGCTGGCGCGCGACGGAATGTCGTGGGGAGCAGTTCCGGGACCCTTGTCCGTTCTGTTCTTTGCCAGGCGGCGAGTCGGAGCGACGATCGGTCGGGGATTCCCCGGCGCCGTCGCGTTCGGCTTCTCGTCTACGACACTTCTCGGTGCATCGGGCGCGCCATCTCTATCGGTGTTTTCGCTGCGGGTCGGCGGGCAACGCGCTCGATCTCAGGTCGACCTTTCGGCAACTTCCCCTGCACGCAGCGGCGCTGGAACTCCTGGCCGACCTCGACCATACCGTCACTTGCTCTCACGACTCCCCGGATCAGGCAACCTCTGAACACTGACTCGCCGACCGGGAAATCGGCAACCGCATTCCAGCCATCTTCGCAAAAATGGCCCGGTGCGCCGTCGCAATCGACATCCAGACGCCGCGGCTGGAGTGTCGGCGTTGCGAGCGGGTGCTGAATGCCGTACTGCCGAATGTCGTTCCGCGGTGCAACTACACGAAGAGCCTGGCACGTCTGGCGATTGACCTTCGAAATATGATGACGATACGGGACGTGGCTCAGTACGTGGGGGTCAGTGAGACGATGATTCGCAGCATCGACAAGAAGTACCTCGAAAGAACATTCTCGAAGCCTCGGCTGCGAGATCTGGAGATCATTGCGATCGACGAAATCTACGTGGGGAAGACGAACAAGTTCTTCACGATTGTGATCGACTGGGGCAGCGGAGCGATCGTCTACGTGGGCGATGGAAAGGGCGAAAAGGCTCTGAATCGCTTCTGGAAACGGCTGCGCGGGTCGAAGGCGAAGATCAGGGCGGTGGCCACGGATATGGCCAGCGCGTACTCCGCGGCCACGCGGAAGAACCTCCCCGATGCGAAGCACGTCTTCGACCGGTTTCACATCGTGAAGCTGATGAATGAGAAACTCACCAGACTCCGTCGCGA
>SYLK01000696.1 GCA_005809115.1 Planctomyces sp.
CTCGCTCCGAACGGCGGCCTATCTGCTGGGAATCGGTCGCGTTGGCCGCGCTACCGTGCTGGGAGGCATCTGATTCCTGACTGCCGCCCCCGTGAAGGCGTCCCGATTTTCGGGAGCCGGTCTGTCCTGTGTCGACACTTGAGCAGGTATTCTTCATGCAGAAAAATCGTTCATCGACGGTGCCTCCGTTCCCGCCGGAGGTGCTGACCACGAATCCCACGTTTGCCGGGATTTCCGCCGCAGATGCCGCCAGGATTGCAGTGGACCTGACGAAAATGAACTTCGACAGCGGTGCCACAATTCTCCACCAGGGCAAGTCGATTCAGGCTCTGTGGGTGATCCTGTCGGGCGAATGCATCGTGGTGCGAACTGCCGACGACGGCACCGAAACGACCCTCGCCGTCATGAAGCCGGGCGATGTGTTTGGTGAGATGTCGTTCATTCGCTCCGCGCCGCATTCGGCGACTGTGCGGGCGAAATCTGCCGTCACGGTCTGCAGTTACACGCGGGAAGACTTTCTGAAACTGGCCGAGTCACATCCCTCGGCCGCCTTTCAGATCTGCTCGAACATCGCCACAGTGCTGGCCGATCGGCTGCGACGTATGGATTCGTGGATCTGCGAACTTGTGGAGCGGCCGGAGGCGTCGGCCCATCGCGACGAATGGCAGTCGTTCCGTTCCGCCGTCTACTCCAACTGGGCTCTGTAATCATTATGAATCCCCTCCAGGAATACGCGGAACACATGGCACAGCGCTCACGTGCCGCCGCAGTTCAACTGGCCCTGACCTCCGGAGCAGCGCGAAATCTGTGGCTGAGCCGACTGGCTCGGGAACTGCGGGCGCGCGTCACGCCGATCATTGAGGCCAATCAGCTGGATCTCGCCGCGGGGACTCGGGACGGCTTGGATGCCGCGATGCTGGATCGACTGAGACTGACCCCGGAACGGATCGGGAATCTGGCCTCAGCGGTCGAACAGATTGCCGCGCTGCCGGACCCGGTGGGGGAAGTGATCGAGGGTGGACGGCGTCCTAACGGCCTGCAGATCATCAAGGTCCGGGTGCCCCTGGGAGTCGTATTTTTCATCTACGAATCCCGCCCAAATGTGACCATCGATGCCGCTGCGCTGTGCATCAAGAGCGGAAATGCCGTGATCCTCCGCGGCGGAAAGGAAGCAGTCCACAGCAATTCAGCCCTGCAGCAGATCCTGACCGAGACACTCGCGGCCTCTTCCCTGCCTGTGGACGCGGCTCAACTGGTGTCGACCTCTGATCGTGAAGCTGTGGGTCACTTCCTGAGACTCGGACAACTGATCGATGTCACTATCCCGCGCGGCGGCCGATCCCTGATTGAACGCGTTACCGCCGAAGCCCGGATGCCGGTGATCAAACACTTTGACGGCATCTGTCACGTCTATGTGGATGAATCGGCGGATGCACAGATGGCGGTCGATATCGTGATCAACAGCAAGTGTCAGCGGCCCGGAGTCTGCAATGCCGCGGAAACCCTGCTGGTCCATCAGGAAGCCGTCGCACGTCTTCTGCCGCGAATTGCAGCCGAACTGCAGAGCAGGGGCGTGGAGCTGCGCTGCTGTCCGGTCAGTCTGCCGCTGATTCCCGGAAGCACACCCGCGGCACCGATCGACTATCGTACGGAACATATGGCGCTCGTGATGTCCGTGCGGGTTGTGGATTCGATCAGCCAGGCCATCGAACATATCCGCGAATACGGCTCCGCCCACACGGATGCCATCGTGACCAGCAACCTGGCAGCCGCGGCCCTGTTCGAGGCGCAGGTCGATTCAGCCGCCGTAATGGTCAATGCCAGCACGCGGTTCAACGATGGCGGAGAATTCGGTCTGGGTGCTGAGATCGGGATCAGCACAGACCGATTTCACGCCCGAGGTCCCTGTGGACTTCGCGAAATGACCAGTTACAAGTACATCGTGCGAGGGGCAGGTCAGATCCGCTGATGGCCTGCGGCGTTCGCGATAATGGAGATGATGTCATGAGTTCGAATCGGCCGAACCTGCGAAGTTGCTGGTTGCTCGCAGTGATGCTCCTGGTTTCTCGGGAAACGTGGGCGCAGGAGCTGCCCGAGGCCGCGCCCGGAGCAGCACCGACTGTTCCCGCGAATCAGGTCCCCGCCGATCTGGTCCCCGCCCAGCCGGCTGAGAATCCGGAAACGGAAAAAGTCCCGGCAGCGGCAGATGAGCTGGTCGATGATGCACAGAGCACTGTGGAAGACATCGCCCGCAAGATTGACACGAATGAAACTGCCAGAGAGGTCGCGGCCGGGATTCTGCAGCCGATCTATCAGCTGGCGGAATCCCTCGCGTTTCCGGCGTTTCACTGGCTCGCGTTTGCTCTGATGGCGGCGGGGGTCGTCAGCTTCTCCTTCCAGCTGGTGCTCGGCAAGCTGGTCGTGCTGATGAAAGGCAGTATCAATCTGAGGGAAATCTTTTCCGATGCCGTCGGCCTGGTCATCAGTGCCGTCGGACTCGTGCTGACCACACAGGCATCCGCCGAAAACTCCACATTCACACAGAGTGCCGCCGCGGTGCTCTCGGCGGCGGCTGCGGGTGCCGTTCTCGGACTGTGCCTGTACCGCTGGGGACAGGCGCAGGAAATCAATGCCGTCCGAGGTCAGCGTTCAGCAAAACCAAAGCACCGATCCTGATGCCTTCCTCTCAGGCCGGTTCCACCTGCAGCGGACGACCTTCCTCCTCCGGTCCGGCGGAAACTGTGTTGACCAGTGATTCCGAAAACCCCGGCGCGGCGATACGAATCTCATCCCCGGGCTGATATTTCCAGTTGCGACTGCCGAAACTGAGTTTGCTGGTGCCGAAAAAGTGGAGATGCAGATCACCCGGCTGACGATGCTGCGAATACTTGAAGTGATGATCTTCGAGGTTCCGCAGCGAATGGCACATGTGGCGTTCGCCGGAGTACAGGGTGCCGCTGTCGTACAGAACCTGCCCGCTCCGCGTCACGATGCACTGCAGAGGCACCTCGTCAAACTGATCCGTCACCTGCAGCGACGGTCCCATCGCGCACATCCGCAGCTTGGAAGGCGCGAGGTACAGGTAGTTGATCTTCTCCGTGGCGTGATCTGACCACTCGTTGCCCAGAACAAAACCCAGACGTCGCGGCCGGCCGGCCGGATCAATCAGGTAGCAGCCCACGATTTCCGGTTCCTCTCCGCCGTCC
>SYLK01000697.1 GCA_005809115.1 Planctomyces sp.
ACCAGACAATTTGTTCAACTGATTTTTTGGCCGGTCCTAATCCACATAGATAAACTCATTCAGATTCAGTGCCAGAAGGCAGAAGCACTGCTGTGCCTGTGGGAGCGAAAGGTGATGGTTCTGCTGCAGGTCGTGAATCAGCTGAACGCCGCGGGCAACTTCGTCCGGGAGCGGCGGACGGTGCAGGACACGAGTCAGTGCCAGTTGCACCTGCTGCTCCACGGAATCTCCGGCGACGGCGGCAGTCATCCTCGCGAAAGTCTGCGCCTGCTCCAGGACGAATGAACTGTTCAGCAGGACCAGGGCCTGGGTTGGCTGTGTGGTGGTAAAGCGCACGGGACATGTCTGGTCAGTGTCCGCCGCATCAAAGTTTTCCAGAACCGGGTCCAGCAAAGAACGCTTGACGTGAATGTAAATGCTGCGACGCGCCTGATCCTCCGGCGGCGATTCGCCCCAGCCCGCACCGGGCCGCGACTGACCGGCTTTGATTTCCTCCGGAATCCGGGTAAAGATGCTCGGACCGAACATCGCTGTCTGGTTCAGACTGCCGTTCGCCCAGAGGACGGAATCACGAATCTCCTCGGCCCGCAGACGCCTCAGATTGAACCGCCAGAACAGGTGGTTCTCCGGGTCTTTCCTGAGCGACACGTCGTGCGGCTCTGAACTCAGCTGATACACGGCGGAATTCATGATCAGTCGATGAATCTCTCTGATCGACCAGCCGCTGTCGATAAACCGGCCCGCCAGCCAGTCCAGCAGCTCCGGGTGGGTCGGGGGTGCGCCCTGAAAACCGAAGTCACTGGGTGTACGCACAATGCCACGGCCAAAGTGATACTGCCAGATCCGGTTGATCATCACCCGGGCCGTGAGTGGATTCGCCGGATCGGTGATCCACCGTGCCAGCACGATCCTGCGACCGGAGGTCGTGGTGTCGACCGGCTGCTGCGGAATCGTGACTTCGGGTGGCGACAGCACCGCCGGAAACCCGGGAGTCACGATTTCACCGGGCGCGTGAGGATTTCCGCGTTGCAGAATGTGCGAGACCCGCTGACTGTGGACGTCTTCCTTCACCACCAGTGCCTGGCCCGCACCCGTCGGACGGTGTTCGCGGAGATGACTGCGACGATCGGTCAGCCTGCGATAGCGATCAGCTTCGTCGTGCGTAAACAGGCCTCCGGCACGTTTTTCAACCAGCTTCACCCGATTGACTTCGTATTGAAACTCATCGACGTCCACACCCGACAGATCCTGCAGCAGGCGAGCATCGCTGCGCGCCAGGGCCTCGTCAATTACCGCCAGTTCCTGCTGATGCCGTCTGATCGCGGCCGCATGCATACCGCTGTGTTCCGGCTGGTCAATGCTGATGATCGACGCGTCCGCCACCGTGTCTTCGGAACGCACACCGTACCGCCGGACGTTCTGAAAGAAGGACAGCAGACGATAATAGTCGCGCTGCGGAATCGGATCGATTTTGTGATCATGGCAACGTGCACAGTTGACCGTCAGACCCAGAAACGTCTGAGCCGTCGTCGTCAGGACGTCGTCCAGATCATCGTACCACGCCAGCTCAGGGTCGACCGGCTCGTCGTCCCAGCGCCCCAGGCGAAAAAACCCCGTAGCAATCCGCGAGTCAGTACTCGGCTGGTCGATTTCATCACCGGCCAGCTGCTCTGTCACGAACTGGTCGTACGGTTTGTCCGCATTGAACGAATGGATCACGTAATCCCGGTACCGCCAGACGTGAGGCTTCGTCCCGTCGCGTTCATAACTGTTCGACTCCGCGTATCGCACGAGATCCAGCCAGTGCCGCCCCCACTGTTCACCGTAGTGCGGTGAATCGAGCAGGCGTTCCACCACTGCCGACCAGGCTGCTGGTGAAGGATCCCGCGCGAAGGCCTCGGTCTCCGCCTCTGTCGGCGGCAGCCCCGTGATGTCGTAACTGGCCCGCCGAATCAGCTGCCGCGGGTCAGCCCGGGAAACGGGAGACAGTCCCTCGGCACGCATTCGACTGGCAATGAACCGGTCGATCTCCGTGACGCCCCACCCAACATCCGGGGGGACAGCCGGACGCGTGACAGGACGAAACGACCAGAACTGCTTCGCAGCATCATTTACCACCGGTGAACTGCGTACGGGTGCCACCGGGATCTGTGGCAGGTCTTCGGGCCACGGCAGCCCCAGTGCAATCCACCGCGCCAGCAGCTCAATCTCCACCTCGGGAATTCGGCCGGTCGGAGGCATTTCGAGCCCGTCATACCGAACCGCCTTCAGCAGCAGGCTGGCCGCGGGATTTTCCGGGTCCACGACGGCGCCACTGGCGGATCCCCCCAGAATCGACTCGCGGCGCGTCAGATCAAGCGCCCCTTTCGGATCGTTTCCCGAATGGCACTTCAGACACCGTGACTCCAGAACGGCACGCACGTGATCGTTGAACAGGTCGATCGCGGCCACATTCTCTTCCGCAGCCGCGGCCGTTCCCGCGGAATCCTCATCCGCCGGGCAGGCCGGAACAGACAGTTTCGTCAGGACCAGCACGACCAGGAGAATTCCACGAACGGCTGCCAACCTTTGCACGACAAACAGGAGAGATTTCATCGCCTCAGCTCCCGCCACTTGTTCACGCCTGCCCGCACGCAGGCGGCCGATGGTTCAAACACGCCAGACTACTTTGGCGAATTTGCGAAGTCAATTCCGCGTCGCGGGTGAACTCGCACAGCGGTGGTCACATTGTGGTTGCATCTGCGATTGCCGCTTGGCATACTGGATCGGAGTTACAGCATGTCGTCTGCCCGAGTGTGGTCAGAGCCTCGTCGTCGCAGCAGGCTCCACAGCCAACGAAATCCTC
>SYLK01000698.1 GCA_005809115.1 Planctomyces sp.
ATCAACTGACCGTCAATGACCTTGATCACTCTCATCCCGACCGGATCGCTTTCGCCGGGTTCCGTCAGATGCTGCTTTGCATACGACAGGCACAGGCTCATTTGGCCGATATCGGCGTGAGTGAACTCGCCGAGTTTCAGGTCGATCACCACCTGGCAGTTGAGCCTGCGATGGAACAGCAGCAGGTCGATGCGATGCCATTCGCTGCCGACGCGAATCCGCTTCTGCCGGGCGACGAACGTAAAGCCCGCCCCCAGTTCCAGCAGAAATGACTCCAGTTGCCGCACCGACCAGCCGGGCCGGATCGCCTCCGCTTCGTAAAAGCCCCGTGGATGCGGCTTCTCCACTGCCATCAGCTGCACGTAGCGCGACGAGGTGAGCGGAAATGCCGAGGACACATGGCTGCTGAATTCGGCAGACGGTGTCGGGAAAATTGGCAATTCGCCAGACACTGTCGGGCAAATCTCTGCCACGGATTCCAGCAAGCCCGCCGGCAGTCGGACCCGAGCCTCGAATTTGCTCGACGGTGTCGGACAAATCTCCCGGGCCGGGAAATACAACCGCATCTTCTGCAGCCCTTGCCGGGAAACCCCCCGCCCGAAGCCTGCCGTCAGGTCTGTGGCCAGCCGTGTCAGCAGTTCCGTGCCGTATTCGGCCCGCACCTTGTCTGAAACGTCACCGCAAACGTCGCGGCTCACGCAGGTTTTGTCAGGGGTTCTGAACATCGCCCTGCATCAAATCGCAGAAGCAGGCATTCCAGCGAGGCATCGCGCCTATGCCGCTCGCCTCAGACCAATCGATTGTCAATGGCGATTGCGCGGTGCGAGATCGTGTCGAATCGAAGTCGCAGCGGAGGACCGGGCCGAGAGCGCAGGGACCAGGCGTCCCTGGATGCTGGCTTCGTCGGAGCCGGATCGGATTGTCATTCGGTGATGCCGTCCGCCCAGCTGGCGTACTACTGAGAAATCAGGCCAGATCGTTACGGCACGAGCCTTATCGCACTCGTATTTCCAGTGTCTTCTCGGCGTCGCTCACCGGGATCACGGCCTGCTCAAACGAGGGTGGCCCCATCAGCGAACGAGCGTTGTTGGAGAATCCGTAGGGTTCGGTCGGAAGCCCGATGGCGTTTCTGGAGAGCCTGCCGTTGCCATCGAGATCCTGAAAGACGGCTATGGCGGCTGGATAATTCTCACGAAACGAAAGCGACAGTTCCACATGATCGTCCGTGGCAGGCACGATCGTGGTCATTGCGCTGTATTCCGATTTCGGAAAGCCCTCTCCGGACTCGAAGACTGCCACGTACACATTACAGGGTTGAGCCTTCAGTCCCGCTATGCGGCA
The DNA here is from genome assembly GCA_005809115.1 of Planctomyces sp. Classification (GTDB taxonomy): domain Bacteria; phylum Planctomycetota; class Planctomycetia; order Planctomycetales; family Planctomycetaceae; genus F1-80-MAGs062. The sequence continues at coordinate 1,342 of SYLK01000698.1, forward strand.
CGCCAGTGATCGTTTCCGGACCGATTCTGCTGTGCCGCTGTCTGAAACATTGCTGGCCGCAACCGTATTCACGGGCAGCGTATTCACGGGCAGCATTTTCACGGGCAGCATTTTCACGGGCAGCTTTTTTGCTGGCGGCATGTTGACCGGCAGCGTTTCGGCTGAAGCCGAGGGCGATTTCGCAGCAGTTGCCACAGGCAGCGCATTGCTGGGCCTGGTCGCAGCGCGATCCTCCACAATCAGGAAACCCGCTGCCACGGAAGCCAGAGTCAGCAATACCACACATGGATTGATTCGGTTCACAGAATGTTCCTGATTCGCTGTATGCTTCGAGCCGCCACTATCCTCGTTTCCACCGCCCGGACAACATCAGCGTCAGCAATCCCAGCGCCACAGAACTGCCGAGCAGAACGGTAACCTCCATCTGCAGGCTGGAGACTGGCGACTGAAACCAGAACACTTTCTGATAGCCGTCAAGAGCCCAGGCGTTGAACGTCCACTTGCCAATGTCCTTCATGCGTTCGCTCATCGCAAAACGCGGAATCATGCTGCCTCCGACGGCGGACATGCTCAGAACGATGACCACCGAGGCCGCATTCAGCTGGGCTCTTGACCTGCAGACTGTGGCGAGCAGCATCGCGAAACTTGCCGTTGCCGCCGCAGTACTGAACGTCATGACGCAGAAGCCGACAACGTGCCTGCCCAGCTGAATTCCGAAGACAGCATCGGCCCACAGGAACATCACAGTGATCTGCAGGCAGCCAAGCAGAAGAATACCCAGCCATTTGCCGCCGATAATGTGAAACAATCCGGCTCGGCTGACCAGAATGCGGTCCAGAGTTCCTGATTCCGCTTCCTCCAGCAATGCGGCCGCGTGACCCGTGGCAGAGAACAGCAGAAACAGGACTGCAATGCCGGCGGCGTACATCGCGATCCGGGGATTCTCCTGGCTGGCAGCCTGAGGATTCTCGACAACGATGCTGACAGCTTTGTCAGCGTTTCCACTGAGCACGCCGGTCTTCGCCTGGTCTGAGCAAGAGGCATGATCCTCAGGCGGGAGGACCGGTCTGGACGACACCCATCGCTCGGGGATTGCGGAACTTGTTCCGACGGCGGTGACTCCGCTTTCGTCGACTGGGAGGAAGCGACTCCCGTCGTCACTGCCAAAGACGTCGGCAGGGGTCCTGACGGCGTCGAAATACTCAGGCTCCCGGCACAGAGAACCAGCCGATGCAGATTTCAGTTCGCCAGCAGCACCTGCGTCACGGGGACCCGGGGAGTTCGGTGTGCCTGGCAGCAGACGCAACAATTGCTCCACGGCGACCGTCGCCTGCTTCTGCGCAAAGAAGCCGCTCACGACCGATGTGACCATGGCCACTGGCACAGGATTTTGCCCGTCAGTGACCAGTGAGACCACACACGGGCGCCGTCCCGTACGATTCGCAATGTCATCCGGGAAGTCACCCGGGAGCCTGACAATCAGATCAAATTGGCCACTCTGTTGCGCCGCAGAAATCTCTGCCGCCATGGTTGCATCATCAAGGCCTGCTGAGGGTGGCGTTTCAACGAGCGACGTACACTCCAGCGACGAATTCGTCTCCAGAAAGGCGCGCAGTTCGGTGCCGAGCGGAGTCTGCTGGCTGCTGATCCAGCCAACTCGCAGCTTTGTGTCACTTCCTGTCGCAATTCCCTTACTGAAGATCACGGCGAAGATGCTGAAGAAAACAACTGGCATGACGAACACCAGCAGTAACTCCAGTGGATTGTTGCGCAGTCGCAGGCAGAAGATACGCAGGATCGTCAGGATCATTCCCGAAGACTCCTGCCTGTCAGCTCAAGGAAAACATCCTGCAGGCCGTAACTGCGAACGTCAATCCGGCTGGGCTCCTGATCCAGCTGCTTCAGACCTGCCAGGACCCGAGGCAGCTCTTTCATGGACTCGATTGCATAAGTCGCACTGGTCCTGGGTTCATCGAAGACAAACGGGGCCAGCGGCCCTGTGCAGGGACGATCAAATCGCAGAATGACGCGATGAAGGCGGCCGATTGTCTGCTGAACGAGTTCACTGAGCGTTCCGCTGGCCACAATCCCACCATGGTCGATGACGACAATGCGATCGCAGCGCGTCTCCACTTCTTCCAGCTGATGTGTTGTGATGAGCACGGCCGCACCCAGAGCGGTCAGCTGTTCCATCATCGTGTAGATGCGTTCCCGGCTTTGTGGATCAACACCCACAGTGGGTTCATCCAGCAGCAGGATATTCGGCCGGTGCAGTACACCGCACGCGATATTCAGCCGTCGCTGCATTCCGCCCGACAGCGTCTTTGCCAGTGAGCGCGTTCGATCATTCAGCGCAGCCCATTCCAGCACCTCCGCAATTCGGTCTTTCAGATTTCGCCCGGAGACACCTTCCAGGCGGCCAAACACCTCCAGATTCTGCTGCACCGTCAGGTCCCGGTAAACGGCAAGGTTTTGGGGCACCAGCCCCAGTCGCACCGGACTGGACATTCCGTTTTCTGAAACCGTGTGTCTGATGATCTTTCCCGAATCAGGCTTCAGCAACCCGCTGATGCAGCGAATCATCGTTGTCTTGCCAGCTCCGTTCGGACCAAAGAATCCCAGCAGCTCACCCGGAAACAACTGCAGCGAAATCCCTTTCAGCGCGTCCCGGCCGCGATATTTTTTCCTCACGTTGCTGAGCGTCAGGACAGGAGCAGTTGCCGTGGCAGACGTGTCCGTCATGATGCTGCAATCTCATAACTTCGCTGACGCCACTGAACACCCCTGCCGAGCCGTTTTCGGATCAGGGCCGTCCATTGAATGGTCAGGAACAGGATGATCGATGCGGGATTTAGCAGACACCCCAGCCATACCTGATCAAACTTCAGACAGCAGATCACGCGAGGCAACCAGCTGAGAATACAGCTGGCAATGACCGGAACAAACAAATGGCTGCTGATCCAGCCCGCCGTCAGGGCCACCAGGAGAATCACAGGAAACACGAATGCCATCAGCATCAGCAGTGTCATGATGGGCAGCAGCGGCATTCGCGCGAACCCTTCACCGGCATTCTTCAGAAGCCCCGACAAGGTGTCCTGAAACGATGTGTACATCCGGCAGGTGGCTGCGTCGGCTGCATCAAACAGATCAGTTTTCAGCCCGGCAGTTCGGTAGGCACGCGGCAGCATGATCCCGTCATGCAATGACTGACGAATGGAACTGTGGCCACCGCTGACCTGATAAGCCCGCTTTGTGGGCAGGAAGAACTGACCACAGCCAGCTGCCGCGCCGATCATACGAGTCCAGCGCATCAGGCCGAACGGAAGGAAGCACAGCAGAATCAGATGAATGAGAGGAATCAGCAGTTGCTCGCCGGGCGTCACGACCTGCTGGTGAGGGAAGCCGCTCAGCAGGTCGCTTTTCGTTCCGCGACGATGCCGGACAGCGCGGGCGAGTGCATCTCCGGACAATGAGACATCCGCGTCCAGAAAGACCAGCTCCGGGAAAGTGGCCTGTTGAGCCAGCTGCCAGCAGGCAAACTGCTTTCCGCTCCATCCGGACGGGACCGGAGTGCCGCGAATGAGTCGCACGTCCGGAGACTGTGCTGAATATCCCTGAACAATTGCGTCGGTGCCATCCTGGCTTTCATCATCAAGCACGCAGATTTCGCACGTGACTCCTTCGCTGCGCAGAACAGAATCCAGCAGACTGCCTATGCGCAGGGCTTCGTTGCGAGCCGGAATGAGGACTGAGACGCAGATGGCTGAATCGTCGCGGTCTGCTTCGCTGATCAGCGGCTCAGGTGCTGCACTGTTCGCGGTGCAGACTGTGATGATGGGTGCCCGCCGAAAGAACAGCAGATTGAAGAGAAACATGGCGGATACGAACGCGGCTGCACCCAAAGTCGCCCAGACGAAACCATTGATCACATCCACTGTCATGTTGAATCACTCCGGGCGACGGACGCAGAATAAGTTTGCTGTTCTTCGTGCCGTTCCCGGAATTGCCGGCCTCGAATCCATGCGGCCAGGCGGCGCCACGAATCGTACGCACCACCGATGCCCGCTCTTCCGGTCCCCAGCGTGGAAAACGCGTTCGGCTGTCGGGCGATGGCCAGCTGAGCCAGGGCAGACTGCGTTCGGCCGAGGCAGCTTTCCAGCACCTGAGTGCGCTGATCTCGTGCCTCAGGCAGCTCGCCGCAGACAATCGGCTCACCGAATTGCACAAGCAGCTCAGGGCACCGTTCATTCCAGAATGTGTACTCGATCGCCATCGGCAGGAGTGACCCCGTGAAACTGCGGTCGACAAGCTGACTCAACCCGCTCATAAACGGAGCCACCTGTCTCACATCACAGAATCTGCCAGCTGGTGTGAGCCAGAGGATGACATCCGCGGACTTCAGCATTTCGCGACACGTTCGCAGAAACTCTCTGGCGCCGCTGGCGGAATCGCGAACGACCGGGAAGAAGCCCAATTGCTCCAGAACAGGATATCGGCTCAGAGCCTCTGCATCCATCGGAGCTGTAAATCGTCGGCCGGGAAACAAATGATCGGTGATCAGGACTCCGGTCATCGGATCCCACCAGCCGGGATGGTTGATGAAACACACGACGGGTCCCGAAGGACATTGTTCCGCGTGTTCTCGACCGGCAACACGGACCGCGTTGAAGTTCTTCCTGACAAACCGACGGACGTACCGACGAAAGCCCCAGTTCAGGATCTGCGAGAAGTCGGAGGATGATGACTGCTTCATGACGTCATACCTGGTCCTGATTCCCAGGGGGGCGCATGCGAAGGGAACATGCGCCGCAGAATTTCATGGTGATCTGGCCGGCAGCATTCTGTCCATCATTTTCTGTCGCACCGGACCGGCTGCAGCAGGTCCGACGCCAGTCAGCAGGTCACAGAGTTGTGAACGGACAGACGCTGCACCTACGCGGCACTGCGGGGTTTCTTTGACGCGGTTTCTGAGGTCTCGACACCTCGCAGGTTCTGATCGACGGTGTCAGCGGCAATCCAGCCGGACATCATTACCATGGGCATCCCGGGGCCTGGATGAGCGGAACCGCCCGCCAGATACAATCCCTTCAGTTCTGAAACCTGGTTGGCAGGCTTGAACGCGCCGAGGAACCGACCATGACTTGCCAGACCGTAGATGGCTCCATTGAGCACGTGGTATCGCGTGTTGATATCGCTCGGCGTCAGTGTATGCTCAACTTCGATTCGCTCTTCGATGTCTTCCATGCCGGCTGTGGACTTCAGCTTGCTGATGATCACATCGCGATATGCGGGAAGCATTTTGTTCCAGTCATGGTGCTTCCGCAGATACGGCGTGTGAACGAGAACATACAATGCCTCTCCATCACCCGGAGCAGCGCTGTCTCCCGACAGCGACGGAGCACACACATAGCACGTTGGGTCGGACGCCGGCTCGCCCTGCTGATAGATCTGCTGAAACTCGACATGAGGATCGTGGCTGAAGACGAAGTTGTGATGCAGGAGATGGGTGTATTTCTTTCGAAGACCGAGATACAGCACCACGCCGGAGCATGCGGCTTCGAACTTTCTTTTCGACAGGAATCGGTCCGCCACGGCGGGTTCGAGAAGTTCCTGGCAGGTCCGGACGCAGTCCGAATTGGAGACAACAGTCCCGGCCTTCAGCGATTCACCATCGTCCATGGTCACTCCGGTGACCTGGCCCGACTGCGAGTCAATCGACTTCACCTGTCTCCCGGTGACGTAGCGAACACCAAGTTCCCGCCCCAGCCGAACCAGAGCTTCCGGAATCGCCCGGGTTCCGCCCATGGGATACCAGATCCCTTCATTTGTCTGCATGTGCGCAATCCCGCACAGGACAGCTGGTGAGGCTTCTGGTGAGGATCCCACATACTGAGTAAAGTGGTCCATCATCTGGGCAATCCGCTGGTCCGGAATATGAGATCGAACCAGTCCCGCCACTGTGCGGCCAAATCGCAGGCTGATGACGTCGCGCAGAACGCTGAGTGAAAACGATTGCCTGAAGTCCATCGTGTCCGAAATACCACCGACGCTCTTCCAGAAGAAGAAGCGACTGGAAACTTCATCCAGCTGCTTTGAGATCCGCATAAACTTTTCGTAACCAGTTCCGGTGCGGTCTGAGCCAGTGAACTCCTGCAGACGATTCTTCATCTCAGGAAGAGACTCGACGAGGTCAAACTGGCGGCCATCATCAAAGAAACATCGCCACTGAGGGTCCAGCCTGACCATTTTCAGATAGTCGTCAGTGGATCGGCCGGCCTCTGCGAAGACTCGTCGCAGCACAGACGGCAGCGTCAGAATTGTCGGGCCCATGTCAAACCGATAGCCCCGGTCCTCGAATTGCGCTGCCTTACCGCCCAGCCACTCGTTCTTCTCCACGACTACGACGGAATAGCCGCGTCCGGCAAGAGTGCAGGCGGTGGCCAGACCCCCAAGCCCGCTGCCAACAACAATGACATCCGTTGAGTTTTTCATGCTTCAGTCACTCCCTGAGACCTTCGGAAACTGATTTGTGAAAGGATCGATCTG
>SYLK01000058.1 GCA_005809115.1 Planctomyces sp.
CGTCCGAAGCGTAGTTCAGCTGGCTGAAGACAAGCGGATCGACATGCCGATTGCCCGAGAAGTGTATGGCGTGTTGTTCGAAGGAAAATCGCCAGTCGAGGCCACGGAACAGCTGATGCGCAGGCCACTGAAAGTGGAATAAACCGATTCCGCCGCTGTCCGGACACGCGGGGCGTCTCGGGATTCGCAGTTGCTGGGCAGGCAAAAAAAATCGGACGACCTGTTGCCGGGCCGTCCGATCTTTCGATTCAACCAGGCAGTACACCAGAAAGGTGTACCGGGTTGTATACTTTGCCGCCTGAGTTTTCCTGTGGAATCTTAGTAGCGACCACCGCCACCGCCACCGCCGCCGTAACCACCGCGGCCGCCGCGACCACCACCACCGCCACCGCCTTCGCGCGGCCGGGCTTCATTGACGACGATCTGCCGACCGTCGAGATCGGACCCGTTGAGAGCACGAATGGCTTCGTCGCCACCAGTCTCCATTTCAACGAACCCGAAGCCCTTGGAACGTCCGGTGTCCCGGTCACTGATTACCTTGGCCGATGTGACCACTCCGAACTGCGAGAACGCCTGTTCCAGGCCTTCCGAAGTGGTACCCCAGGCAAGGCTGCCTACAAAAATATTCTTGCTCATCACTGAACCCTGAGCTTTGCAGCTCCCCAAACACCAAATCGCTGCCCCAACGGCAGCTGTTAGAACACAAACTCAATTATTCGTCAGTCAAACTGATCGAATACTCTCACGGGGCGGATGCTGCAGAGAAACTCAAGGCCGCACGAAACGAAGACGTTCACGACTGTGACTGAGAACGCTGTTGATCACACCATCCAGGATGGTCTCGACCGTTTTCCAGTGAAACCTGACCCGAACCGCGGGAGTCTACCAGGCCTGTCGAAGAATAGCAAGGCGGACTGCTGTGAACCTGCCGTTTCCGCACTGGCATCGCCGATTCGGTCGTTTCCGCGTGTTTTCCCTGCTCCCGATCGATCAGAAACGGATCGTCAGTTTCTGAGCTTCCCGAAGCATCTTTGAGCGAATGAAGATCGTGTCTTCGACTTCCTGGTCGGCGCTCACGATGTGAATGGTCAGCCGCACATGTCCCGATCTGATCGGCAGCCCACCCCGGACGGAGCCGGGAATGGGCTTGCGATAACCGTCGATGCCGACGACCACGCCTTCCAGATCGGAAACGTTGTATTCGACTGTTTCTTTCGGGATCCGGACCTGGATGACAATCCGATACGGTTCGCCCGGTTCCGGGTTCTCCGGCTCCGTCCAGACGGAGAAGCTGCCGGCGGAAACCGCGGATGCCGGAACGGCTGGACCAACCGCTGATTCTGCGGCGGAAGCCATCTTTTCTCCGGATTCATCGGATTCACCGGCCAGCGCCAGCTGCCTCACGGCATCCGGCAGGACGTCGCTGGCAGCGGCATCGAGACTCAGGGCACTGAAGTCCGCGGCCAGCAGCGACTCCGCCGAGGCGGGTGCCGCTGCCAGTGCTGCGGGTTCAGCCTCCGAGGTTTCCGGTTGCAGCTCCATCGTCGGCAGGATGTCCTCCGGCAGATCCTCCGATGCCGTAAACCCGGCGTTCAGCATGATCTGATCGAATCGATCCGGTGCATGCACGATCAGAATCGCCAGCAGCAGCAGGCAGAGCCAGTGAAAATAGAGCGCGATGATCCAGACGATCCAGCGAGTGCGCAAAACGTGGTGATCGAGCCATTCCCGGTAGGACAGCGGCGGAAGCGGCGCTGGTTCGCAGAGCGTGACGGGCGCAGACAGGAGTGCGCCGACATCGGCAACGCCAGTCTCTGCCACGCCAGTCTCTGCAGCGCCGGCATCGGCGACGCTTCTGTCTGCGACGCCGACGTCCGACGAATGCCACATGCCGGTCGCGTATCTGGTCGGCGAGTCGGTTTCCAGCGAATGCCGCTGCTGGCGTTTCGAGGGACGCCGTGCGCGGCCGGGGACTGCCTGCTTCGATCGCCCGGTAAGCAGTGCGAGCCAGGATCGACTGCCGCTGCGGCGATCGCGGTGACCGGGAGTCAGGCGCGCCGGGTGTGTCCGCACGAGTGGCTTGCGGATGTTGACCGTAATCGGGGGTGCCGTTTCAGTTCCGTACATAGCGAAACTCCCGCGACCTGCGAATACCTTCCGGCAGTTCTCTGAAACGTTTGGCAATACGGAAACGCCTGACTTCGTCGGGCGAGTCGAGGAATACGAACACCATGCGGTAAGCACTCCCGGGCAGAGAATGTTCATTTCCAAAATTGACCCGTGCGGCAAAGGTTGTGCCCTGAATCGTCACCATCTGCTGGACCCACCATTCGTCATCCGGAATGTCCGAGCGCACCAGCGCAATCGGCCAGCCAGCGGCGCTGGTCATGGCAACCACGTCTTCTATTTTGCGCACCCGGCCGGATTCCAGAGGTGTCTGCACAATGACCTCTTCCAGATTGTCCGGCGTGGCAGCTGGCGAGACGGTTTCTGCCGCGGAAGTCCCTGCGGCAGAACCCGCACGACCGTGATCCCTGCGATCTCGGCCGTCACGCCGTCCGGCTTCCGGCGACTGCCGTTTTCGCTGACGGGACCTGCGATCGGAGCCGTCGGAAGTCGCTCCGTGTCCGGCAGCACCTGGCGGATCTGCCGGAGACACTCCGCCGGAACCGGCAGCGGAACCCTGAGCAGGGCGCACGGCATCGCCCGGTTTCACGGTCTGATCCGCCGGTTCGGGGCGAGGCTGAGGCTGCCCGGTCAGTGCAGGATGTCCCGTGGCGTCGTAAAAAGACTCGTCGGGAATCACAGGCTGTGGCGGCTGCAGGTCCTGTTCAGTGACCGCAGGTGCCCCCAGAGGCGTGACACCGGGTATGACGGAATCTGCCGGCTGAGCCGGCGTTTTCGCAACTTCCTCGACCGGGAAAGTCGGTGACTGAGTCTCCGCTTCCAGCGGCTTTTCCGGCAACGTCTCCGTCATGGCTGCGAGCGGGGACCGCAACGGGGACGGCAACGAAGGCGCCAACGAAGGCAGGGGTGAGGACACGACATCACGTCCTGCGTCATTCAACAGACCGGGCGAATCGGTGCGTCGCGACGGAACGTCTGTTCGCGGACTGGCAGTCGACGGACCGGCAGTCGACGGACCGGCAGTCGACGGACTGGCAGTCGACGGACTGGCAGTCGACGGACTGGCAGTCGACGGACTGGCAGCGCTGGCGTCGTATGTCGCTGTGGAGCCGGCGGACGCGACGAGGACCGCCACTCCCAGGGGAGCGAGAAACAGCAACAGCGCCGCCACGATCGTGAGATGCTGGTAGTTTCTGGTTTTCACGTGAGGTCCGCCTTTGCCGAGGTGTGTGATTCACGCTGTTGTGAAGACACTCTCAGCCAGCCTAACCTCAGTGGACCGGACTGCAATTGCCGATCCGACATTCCACGTACCATTTTCGCAACTGAGCGCCGGTTCGTTCTTAGGGGAAAACCCTCGCAGTCGGCGAACACTGGTCGACAGGGCAATTGACGCAGGCGTGGGGGCGTGACGGGCCGCTGCCGGACGTTCACAGAGTCCGGGCGGGTGTGATCTGCGCGGGCTGTCGTGATGCGCAGACGCACCTCAGCGCAGGAAAAACCGGAATACCCGGCAGAGTCGCGGCTGCTGTGGGGAAAAACGCTGAGCCGGCGCCGTCAATTCCTGGCTGTTTCGCCCAGGCCACATATGTTTCCGGAAGTAATCGAGTGGTGATTTCGAAACCTGCACAGAAAGTGCTGAGAATCCCGCGGATTCTGAAAAAGAGTCGCACCGGGTACTGTAAGAAGGAGGCATCGATGAACACCCCAGGCTTTCCCACCTCGCCCGTTTCGGGGCCAAACCTGACATCCGGTGCGGCTGAGCGTGCCGGCTATCGCTTTTCCGGTCGCAGGGATTCTGCTCACGTCAGCGACCAGCGCACGGCAACGCTGGGAACGCCGTCGCGGCCAGCCGCTCACCGTCCGCGCGGCAGACTGCTGATTGCGGGACTGATGCTGGTTGCCTGCAGTGCCGGGATTGCCACGGTGTGGAATTCTCTGCTGCGCTATCGTGCATACGGTGTGGTCACCGGGCGC
>SYLK01000699.1 GCA_005809115.1 Planctomyces sp.
CCAGTTGTAATAGCCGGCGTCCATTTTCATACCGATCAGGATGCGGTAGTCCTCCAGCTGTACCTGATCATCCGCCGTGGCAGCACCAAACTGGCGACTGACGCCGTACGATTCCACATGGTACTCGCCCCGCGCGTAGAGCCACTTGGAAAGGTTGCCTTCGTTGCCCAGAAACAGACTCACCCGGGTGTCCGGGAACATCAGCTGCCATTCCCAGTAGTCGTCCCGGTAAATCAGCCCGCCGTATGGAATCACGATATCGTCCACCCGGTCCCAGTACATGGCTCCGAGCCCCAGAGTCCAGTACTGATCGAGCTGCAGAAACAGAATCCCGCGACCATCCAGCTGAAATCCTTCACTGGCAGACGCGTCGAAATCCGTGTTGAACGACGGATTGATTCCCAGACTCACGCTCACCGGGCCAGCCTGGGGAGTCTCCATTTCGAAATCCATACCGAACCGAAACACGTCCGAAGGGAGACCGATGCTGCCGGTCGGACCGTTCCAGTTGCGGTACGAAAACTGGTTGGTCCAGTTCAGAATCCAGCCAGGAACAATCGGTGAGCTGTGGGCCAGCCGGTAATCCACTCCGAAAATATCCATGTCCCCCGTGGCACCACCGGGCGGAGCACTCAGTCCGGATCCCGGCAGAAAAGAGACATCCACGGCGTTCGACCAGCCATATCGGTAGGGGCGAGGTCCATTGGCACCATAGGTACTGAGTCCATGGGGCGGCATTCCCGGGGCAGAGCCTCCATAAGGGCCAGGCGCACCATACGGATATCCTCCCATGCCGGCTCCCGGTGGAGCACCATAACCGGGCGGAGCAACAAAGGGATCCGCCGTGAAGGGAGGAGAAAACGCATTCCACGTCGTCGCGTCTTCGAACATCGGCAGACCACCATCGGCGGCATTCATGCAGCAGCAATGTGATGCCACTGAACCGTCCTGGTACTCAGGGATGCCGATCTCGGACGACATGACTTCCGACGCGTCACCGGGAACGCCGGGCTCGTAGGACTGCGATGATTGGGGAGACGGCAGTGCATCTGCGGATGTCTTTCCACGTGGCACGGGCAGTGGTACGTCGCCGGAATCCGAAGACTGGGCGCGGAAGACTCGTACCGTCTCTGCCGCCCCGCCAGTCACGCCGGACGCTCGATTCAGGAGAAGCGTTTGTCCATAGCAGTGTGACGCCGTAACCAGCGTACACATCGCGGCTAACAGCGACCGGTGGATCTTGTTCACTGAGGCACCTGCAGTCAGTTTGAGATAGGGCGATCCGGCGGGACCTGAACAACAGCCGGAAGAACTGCCGGAATGGCAGAGACACACCGCGGGGAAGGAGCATGGGATTGACGCTGCCACGGATGGCGGCTTGAGTGGAATGTGATGGATTTTCGGGATTCGCCCGATTACGTCAACATCAAGTGTGTGCGATCGGGCATTCCCAGCCGAATGCGCTGACTTTCGGACCTGTCAGACAGCCCGTTTTCGGCCCTTTCTGCCGGATTCAGCCCCGCGAGACGGTTTTCCCCGATTGGGGCGCCGCAGCGCCGTTCGCCTCTGAGGCTGGGCAGCGCGGAGGGAAAGTTGATGTTTGACAACGGCTGAATGAATTGTGACGAGCATCCTCATGCGGCCGATTGTGCACGGCGGACCGGTTTTCCCGCTGACACGGGTCGTGACGACGACGGCACAGCGGTTGTACCAGAGTAATCGACTGCAGCGGGTTTAACTTCTCTCCCGACGGCAACGCTGTCGAAATCCGAAAGAGCCGCAGAAGTGATTTCCCGCGCCCGTTCGGACCTGCCCTCCTTCGAGGCAGCCTGCGGGACATTCTGCAACATTCGGAACAACTGCAGTGATTCGGCCATCCAGAAACAGGACGGAGCTGCCTATGACTTCGCCAAAGCAATGCAGCGAGATGTGCTGGCGCCAGGTCACCTGCCTGATTGTGCTCGTGGCACAGATCCTGCCCCTCAGCGGCTGCTCACGCCAGTTCTGGCGCCGGCAGGCAGACCGCGACTCATACAACGCGATCGACGAAAAGCTCAACAACCCCCATTGGCAGCTGCCTCGCATCAATCTGACTCCGGACACTCGCAGCCGCTTCCATGATCCCTGGCAGCCGGATTTTGAACCACTGCCGCCCGACGATCCGGCAGCACACCAGTTCATGCACTGCGTCAACGGGCGCCGCGGATACAAGAACTGGCACAAACTGGGGCAGGCACTCAGCATCGAAAACCCACAGTGGCTGGAACCCTTCGGGATTGAAGTTCCCGCGGGTGATCCGGTGGCGGGACATGCCGAAGTGAAGCTGCTGCAGGTGACGCTGCCCCAGGCGGTCGAACTGGCTTACATCCACAGCCGGGAATATCAGACCGCCATTGAGGAACTGTACCTGAGCGCCCTGGACCTGACCCTGGAACGGTTTCGACTTGGCGTTCGCTATCTGGTGGGCGGACGCGAACCCGGTACGAACCTGACTTCGACCACACTGCGCGACGGAACCACGGCAGGCCGACTGGACTCCACATTCGGTGTGAGTCAGATCCTGCCCACGGGCGGTCAGATTGCCGTTGAACTGGCAAACTCGACGCTCTGGCTGTTCGGCTCACCGGGATCGTCCTCAGCCACTTCACTCAGCTACAGCCTGACACAGCCGCTGCTGTTTGCCGCAGGGCGCAAGATCGCGCTCGAACCTCTGACTCAGGCGGAACGCGACGTCCTCTACCAGGCACGCAATCTGGCCAGATTTCGCCAGCTGCTGTTCACTCGAATCACGCGGGATTACCTGATCCTGCTGTTGCAGGCGCAGAGTATAGTCAATACCGAGAATAACATCCGGCAGCTTCAGGTGCAGCTCGATGCCCAGGACGCTCGCGACAGCCAGGCTCCGGGACTCCTGCATGATCCGCTGGACGAATTCCCGGAAGGCGTCGTCATCCCGGAGGAACTGCGGCAGCAGCTGAGCTACCGGGACGGCTTTCTTGGATGGGTTGGTGAAATGTCCGAACTGCAGCGCGAACAGCTGCTCAGACTTTCGGATGATGATGGCTGGCAGGTTGCCGTGAACCAGATCATTGACTGGAAGGAAGGGCGCGTTGTCAGTCTGAATACAGCACAGCTCCGAACTCGGCTCAACAACCAGCAGAGCCGCCTGTTCAATACACGAAGACAGC
>SYLK01000700.1 GCA_005809115.1 Planctomyces sp.
CCGGGGGTGCGGTTGCCGGCGTTTCGGTTGCCGGCGTTTCGGTTGCCGGCGTTTCGGTTGCCGGCGTTTCGGTTGCCGGGAGTTCGGTTGCCGGGAGTTCGGTTGCCGGGGGTTCGGTTGCCGGGGGTTCGGTCGTCGGGGATTCAGTCGCCTTTCTGATCACTGGCACAAGTTCCGGACGGCGACGTTCGATCAGACTCATCTTTTCCGCGATGACGCTCGACCGTTGGGGGTCAATTCGCAGTGCGGCATCGTACCAGAACCTTGCGAGGTCGGTCATTTGCAGTTCTGCTGCGAGATCACCGGCCTCAATGCGTCCTGCGGCATCTGTCAGCTCACCCTGGAGCGCATCTCGCTGAGCCCGCAGGCGTTCGCGAAGGGCAGAAAGCTGAGCGAAATTCTGTTCGTAACTCTCAGCCTCCTCGCCGAGACCTGCCGCACGGGCGACGTCGGCGATGACCCGGAAGAAATCCACATCGCGTGAAGCCACTGGAATGGCACCGCGAAGCGCCACCATAGCCTCTTCCGCCCGATTCCCGCCTCGTGCCAGCATGATGCGGCCATACACCTTGTACGCCGCAGGATCTGAGAACTGGGCCTTGATGGCCGTCTCGATGGCAGTCACAGCAGCGTCCAGATCCCCAGCCCCCAACAGCGCCTCGGCCCGCATTACTTCCTTCATGGGTGTGGGCTGAACTGAATCAAGGAACTTCAGAGCTTTCTCGAATTCCTGGGTATTCAGCGTGCAGACCACCAGCTTCTGAGCGATCCGGGCATTGGCTGAATTTGCGGGATCCTCGGTCAGGCCGGCCTGAAACTGAACCGCCGCCTCGGCGTATTTTTCGAGTTCAAACAGAACCAGTCCATACAGATGATGGGCCGAGGATTTCTCCTTGTTCTCATCGCTGGCCAGCAGAACTTCCAGTTCCTTGATGGCACCTTCGAAATCACCCAGCTCATAAAGAATTCCGCCAAGCGTCAGATAGGGCTGCGGTGCCGTGCGATCTTCCTGAATGGCCTCGCGGAGCACACCGACAGCCTTCAGTCGCTCATCCCCTCGGGCAAGCGCCTGCCCGAGGTAAGCGAGCGACTGGGCGCGGATTTCGGGCTCCTGCGAAGCCTCTTCCAGAAACGGCACGGCTTTCAGCGGGCGGGACAGCGACATCAGCTCCATTCCCTGCAGCATCTGACGTTTTCTGGCGTACGCGGGCGCGTGCTCGAGCTTCTCGATGGCCAGCTGCATGGGAGCCCTCTCGGCGGCTTCGTATCCGCTCAGGGCGTCCTGGTAATATTTCTCATAGTCGTCAGGAATCACACTCGTCAGCGTGGCCGCCACGACGCCACCACCGATGACAAGCATCAGCAGCCAGAGCCACCAGGGAATACCGCCCCGGACACGGGACTTTGCAGAAGATTGAAGCATGGCAGTAGTTCAGAATCACAGAAGGTCCGAAAGACTTGATCTGAGACACCGATGAATTCTCAGGGTCGCAGGCCTTATTCTCAGGTCGGCTGTGCCGAGTTACCAGGTCAGATGGCGGAATTTGGTGCGAACAGCGAATTTCCGTGCCGGCATATCCCGCCTGAACAGACCTTCCCCGCCGATCAGTACGCAGACGGCTGCAATCGTATTGGGAAAATGCCGGGACCGAGCGAAAAAGTGGTGTGATTCCCTGCCTCGATCGCTCCATGCTGACTTTTCAGCCAAAAATTCGCCTCCAGACCTGCTTCAGCCGCCAGTCCCGCTTCAGCCGTCTGGCCCGGCTCAGCCCGTGACCCGTTGCTCCGGAATTCTGACCTGGATTGCATCGCCCTGCACACGCACTTCGTAGCTGGCAGTCCGAATGCCGCCTTTCAGGTTATCCAGCCAGGCCCCATCGCACAGGCGAAATCGCCAGGCATGCCAGGGGCACATCACCGCTCCGTCTGCGACAGATCCTTCGGACAGCGAGGCGCCCATATGAGGACAGAAGTCATTCACGGCGAAATAGCTGCCCTGATCAAGGAATACGGCAACCATCGTGCCCTGAAACGGAAAACACCTTCCCTCACCTTCCGGAATCTCCCCGGTCCGCGCCACCGTCTGAAAATCCGACATACCTGATGACCCGACTATGCCCCGAATATCCGGAGAGCCTATTTCAGCAGATCCCTGACTGTGTCTCGCTCTTCCCGCAGTTCGCTGACCGTCGTCTCGATCTGCTTTCGGGCAAAGTCGTTGTGGCTCTGTCCCTGCACGACCGACCATTTCGCGCCGTCACTGACGAGCGGGAAACTGCTGATCAGTCCGGCTTCGACACCGTAGCTGCCGTCGCTGCAGACTGCCGCACTGAAGCAGGTGCACGCTGGAGTAGGTCGGATGAATGACTTGACAGTATCCAGAGCGGCATTGGCCGCAGAAGCTGCGCTCGAGGCACCTCGGGCTGCAATGACCGCAGCACCGCGCTTCTGCACCGTGGAAATGAAGTCGCCCTTCAGCCAGGACTCGTCACGAATGACCTCCGGCGCCGGTCGACCTCCGATCCGAGCCTGATAGAAATCCGGATACTGCGTGGCAGAATGATTTCCCCAGATCGCGACATTCGTGACGGCAGATACCTGCTGCCCGGCCTTCCGGGCGAGCTGAGATACTGCCCGATTCTGGTCCAGCATGGTCATCGCAAACCAGCGATCCCGCGGTACCGTCGGAGCACTGTGCATGGCGATCAGACAGTTCGTGTTGCACGGATTTCCAACGACCAGAACCCGTACGTCCTTCGCCGCGGCGGCCGCTATGGCACGTCCCGTGCTGGTGAAAATCGGACCGTTGATGCGGATCAGGTCACTCCGCTCCATGCCGGCCTTGCGCGGTACGCTGCCCACACACAGTATCCAGTTGCAGCCACGAAATCCGTCTTCCAGATGGTCACTGTCCGCCTTGACCACGTCGACCAGAGCCGGAAATGCACAGTCGTCCAGCTCCATCTGCACGCCGTCAAGCGCTTTCATGACGGGAGGCACTTCCACCAGATGAAGGATGACCGGCTGACCCGCTCCGAATACCTCACCCGAGGCGATTCGAAAAATCAGCGAATAACCAATCTGCCCCGCCGCCCCCGTCACCGCAACTCGAATCGGAGCTGTCATCCTCACGAACCTTTCCTGATCTGACAATAAGGATATCGTCGAAACACACCAGTTCATCTTGCCACTGCCGCGGCACGGACTCTACTGCAGAATGATCGCGTCGACAAATGAGAAGACCTGGCCGGAACCGCGCCCGCCGCGAATTCGAAATTTCGGCGAGACTCGCCATTTCCCGCCGCGAAACAGTTCCGTCACAGAGCACTGCCCGGTAGACTCCGCCCGTGCCGCTCCATGGCGGTGCATCACCACGTCCTGCGGGTCAGGCATAGGCGTCCGACCGGCATCGCGGCAGCGTCGTTATTTCAGAAAGGTTGGAACGATGATTCGTGAGTGTTGCCTGTTTGCACTGGTCTTCTGCGCAGCGTCACTCCGCAGCAGCGGCGCGGAGCCTGTGAAGTATCTGCGGTTTCAGCACGGTGAAACCACCGCATGGGGACTGCTTGAAGGAGACCGGGTTCGCCAGCTCGACGGCGATTTGTTCGGCAAGTGGTCAAAGACCGACACCACGTACGCGCTCAACGACGTCACTCTGCTGCCCCCGACAAAGCCCACACAGGTGCTGGCGATGGCCGGAAACTATCGCAGTCATCTGAAAGATGACAAGATCCCGAAGAAATTCACGATCCCGCAGCCGTTTTACAAGAGTCCGTCGTGCCTGTTAGGTCACGGCGGGGCGATTGTCATCCCGAAGGACGCGAAGACCGTGCATTACGAGGCCGAAATTGTGGTCGTCATTGGCCGAAAATGCAGCAAGGTTTCTCGGGAAGATGCCCTGCAGTATGTCTTCGGGGTGACCGCGGGCAACGATGTGAGCGAACGGGTCTGGCAGAATGACGAAACCGACAAAGACGTGCAGTGGTGGCGCGCCAAGGGCTCTGACACGTTCGGCCCCGTAGGCCCCTGGCTCGTCTCAGGCCTGGATTATGGCAAGCTGATGCTTCGGCTGAGGCTCAATGGTGAAGTCAGACAGGAAGAAAAATCGGACCACCTGATCCACGATATTCCCACAACCATCAGTTTCATCAGTCAGCATGTGACACTGCACCCCGGAGATATGATCTTCATGGGCACTCCGGGAAAGACGTCAACCATCAGCCATGGTGACGTGGTCGAGGTCGAACTGGAAGGAGTGGGCACGCTGCGGAACACTGTTGTTGCGGAACAATGACGGCACCACCACGTGATCACAACATCGTCACGCTGCTGCGTGGCACTGACCTGGCAGGCCTGTGATCAGTCGTGACGGGGCCTGTAAAGAAATCCTGTTTCAGATCGGAGTCGATTCAAAGATGACTGGTTTCAACGCTACGCGCCGTGGATTTCTGCAGCAGACAGCCTCAGCGGGAGCTGCCGCTGCCTCAGCTTCACTGCTGAACAGCGCGCATCTCTTCGGAGCGGAAAAGCTGGCCCCCATCCGGCTTGGTATTATCGGCTGCGGGGGCATGATGGGCTCACACGTTCAGGGGATCGTCAGTCGAAAGCTGCCCGTCTCCATTGCGTGGCTGTGCGACGTGGATCCTGGTCAGATCAGTGCGACTGCAGAGCGGATGAAGGGGTTTCAGACGGCCGCGCCGAAGACCACCTCCCGCTATGAAGACGTGGTGATGGACAAGGATGTGGATGCGGTGATCATCGCGACACCGCATCACTGGCATGCGCCGATCGCCGTCCTGGCGATGCAGGAAGGCAAGGACTGCTATATCGAGAAGCCCATCTCACACGTCTATAACGAAGGCCATCTGATCATCCGGGCGGCAAAGAAGTACGGCCGCATCGTGCAGCAGGGCAGCCAGATGCGCAGCAGTCCGGTGACCGAGAAAGCGGGACGCCTGCTCCGCGAAGGCATCATTGGCGAAGTCAAGGTCGCACGCGCCTGGACGGCCGAACCACGATCTGTGGTCCCGCCACTGCCGGACAGTGACATTCCACCCGGGGTGGATTATGACCGATGGCTCGGACCCGCGCCAAAGCGGCCCTTCAACAAGCATCGCTTCCATGCGACGTGGCGCATGTTCCAGGACTATGCGAACGGCGAAATCGGAGACGATGGCATTCACGACATCGACATGGCCGTCTGGGGACTCGGCGTCACCACCCTGCCGAAACAGATTACGGCCCGCGGCGGACACATGGTCCTGCATGGCAGCGCCGGCGACTATCCGGACAACATGACGGTGACGTGTGAATATCCCGACGGGCGACTGCTGATCTATGACAATTTCCCGTTCACGCCCTACGGCCAGTATGGATTTGACAACGGCAACGTGTTCCTCGGCACGGAAGGGTATATGATTTTCTCACGCCGAGGCGCGTTCAGTGTGTTTCTCGGTCAGAAAGGCGAACCCGGGCCAACCGAAGGCAGCGAACTGCGGCGCAAACGCGGCTACGAAGAACATATGGATGATTTCCTGAACTCCATCCGCACGCGCGAGCCGGCCCGGGCGAATGCCGAAGTCGCTCATCGTTCCTGTGCCGTAGTGCATCTCGGGGAAATCGCGTTTCGGACACGCGGTCAACTGAACTTTGACCCGGAAACGGAACAATTCATCGGCTGCGATGAAGCGAATGCCCTGCTGACCAAGAAGTATCGTGCACCATTTGCGATTCCAGAGATCACCTGACGCCTGCGACGCACACCAGCATGTCTCCGGTCCAGCCGGAAAAATCCACCAGGGGCCGGGAGTTCCACCGCATCAATCCGGAGCATCCACCGATGAAACTGCAGTCCCTCCCGCGCGGGTTCTGCCCGCACTTGAATTTTCTGCTCACCCTTCTGCTCGTGACGGGCAGTGTGATCCCGGTCGCAGCGCAGGATGCTGCCACACGGCGGTCGTACCAGAACCGGCTGGTCCGCGTGGAACGGCCGGAACCGCTGCTGGCTGACTATCCGGAATTTTTTCAGCCCGTCGAAGAGGAGGCGCGTTTCGAAGCACCGGTGCTGGTCAACGACGACAACGCGGATCTGAGCGTGCGCGCCTGGCGATTTTCCTACAATGCACGCGGCATTATCGAAATGCCTAACCAGCTCCGATCCTCAGACACCGCCGTGATTATGGTGCATCCCTGGGGCATTGACGATGGTCAGGGCTGGAATACGCCCGAGCCGGCCGGTGTGGCTGACTTCTGCACTCCGACCAAGAACCACCTGGCTGCAAAACATACCCGCACCGTGGTGGCGCCCTTTCACGCGGCACTTCGCGGTAAGGTGCGATTCGTGATGCACAGTCTCCCCGGCAGCGAAGATCCCATTCGACGGAAGCTCTACCGCTCCATGAGAGGCACCCCCACCGACGAAGAGCGGCGACAGGGAGCAAAGGAACTGACCGCAAAGCTCACCAGTTTTCGCTACCAGGGTCAGCCCCTGCCCAGTCAGTTGTCGCTGTCGCACGACACTCCGGTCATCGACTATTTCCGCCAGTTCCCCGGCCTGGATGCCGGTGCGCATTACAACAACGACGGGTTCTGGAGCCTCCCGATTCCACTCACCACGGACGTCCAGGCGGATCCCGACGACATCGTGATTTACGATTCCGAAGGTTATGACCTGCTGAGAACGTTCCTGAAATCCAACGGGATTCGGCATGTGCTGCTCACCGGTTACGCAACTGACATGTGCTACTGCGAGACGACGGCCGGCTTTGCCAATCTTTCGAAGGACTTTAATGTCTTCCTTGTGGCCGACGCGTCTCTGGCAACCTTTCCTGCCAACAATACTCCCCGATACGCAACCAACGCACACATCTCGTTCGCCGCCCTGAATCAGCTGATTACGCAGGTGTCCTGGGTTCGACACGCTTCAGCCGCTCAGCGCTGACGTCCTGGTCACCTGCCGTTTGCCTTCTCACGCAGGAACAGGACCGATGCCCATGCTGAATCAGGATTCTGCCATTGTGGCCTTCCGGTCTGCTGACGATCGTGTCGCAGACCGCAGTGCCACCCGGCCGCTGCAGGCCGGATTTGCGGCACGACTGTGGCCGGGCCTGTGGCTGGTCGCGGCCATTCTGGTCACAGCTCCGGCGGACACTGCCGAGTCGCTGCGTGGCCGCGAGGAATCGACAGACCGTCAGGAGTCGCCGTCGCTGTTTCGTGTCCAGTATCATGTGCCGGATGCGAGTTTCTGTTACGCATCAGCCTGTGTTGATATCGACGATGACGGTCGACGCGATCTGTTCTTTGCCTCGCGCGGGACCCGGGAACTGTCACGCCTCAATGCGGCCGATGGCCGGATTGTCTGGAGTCGAACTTTCGATGGCGAGCAGCAGTCGATCAGCGCCTTTGACGTGAATCGGGATGGCCGGTTCGAAGTGTTGTACACCGTGTCATCGCCCGGTCGCATGTATGCCGTCGATGCTCAGGGGACGGTCCTGAGACAATGGGACGCGGATGACAACAAACTGGGAAACTCCCCGGTGGTCATTGATGGTGACGGAGACGGAGTGCTCGATGGCTATCTGGGCTCGCGCAGCCTGTATCTGCTGCGGCTGAACATGGAGCACCCCGCGCTGACCGCGCGGCGCGAGGGCTGGTCCCAGTGCGGTTGCCATACGTCGGCCATGGACGTCGATGGCGATGGCCGCTGGGATCTGTTCGCCGGCGATGGAGATGACTTCGGTAAAAAGGGCGTCCTGCATCGCTTTGACCCCCGGTCCCTGGAATCCATCTGGCACTTTGACACCAACGACAATGCGTCCAGCGCCGATGCTGTCCTGGTCGATCTGGACGGTGACGGTCGAGTCGAGATCCTGAAGTCAGTCGACAATTACCAGGGAGACGATGCACACGATGCCGTTTATGCCTTCACCACCGACGGTCAGATGCAGTGGAAGGTTGCGGGGCTGGCCGGTGAGGATTCACCCAACGCGGCAGATCTTGATGGAGATGGCCGGATCGAGATCGTGGGCATGACATTTGGCGGCGACGTGTATTGTCTGAATTCCAGCGGCGAGACCCTGTGGCGACGGGATCTTCGCCCGGAGTGC
>SYLK01000701.1 GCA_005809115.1 Planctomyces sp.
CGGTCCCATGTACGCCGGCCCCAGTCCCCGGGCTCCGATCGATACGAACAGCGGAAAATCCGACCGGGGATTCTCGTGCGATACAACCGCACCCAGCGCGGGACGAGGAAACGCCTGAACCAGCGGATATCCGGTGTGCAGGAAATACTGACCCCGGTCATGGTCGCCCTCCGGTGAGGTCAGACTGCGGATGATGCTCAGCCGATCCATCCGCTTCGCGATCTCCGGCAGACTCGACGCAATCTCGATCCCCGGGACGGCCGTCCGGATCGCCGTCGTCGGGCCTCCGGTGGATGTCCCGGGCCGCGGGTCGAAGGTGTCCAGCTGGCTTGGTCCGCCCCCCATCCAGAGGACGACGCAGCGCTTTGTGCGACGCACGGACTCGGCAGCAAACAACTGCTGGCAATCATGCTTCAGGGCCAGGGCAAAAAGTCCCCCGAGCGATCCGCGAACAAACTGGCGACGCGTGGCATTGAGCTGCATGACGAAGATCCTTTCAGGACAGAAGATACGCGGGCCGATCTGCCGAGCCGTCTCGCCCGGACCGATCCGGCATGTCTGGCACTCAGATGGACAGCGCCACTTCGTGGCGTGAATCGGTTGTAACGCCACATTCAGGAATTGTTTACGTAAATTGATGTTCCTTCTCCCCCGAGAGGAGAGGAGATGCCCGCAGGGCGGATGAGGGGGGGTTGTTCGCGTCTGTCGCGTGAAAAACCCCTAACACAATTGCCCCCTCACCCTGACCCTCTCCCCCGAGTACAGGGGAGAGGGGACTCAATCTGGCGCTGTCCACTTAGTGATTGAACGCAAACTCATTCGAATGGAGCAGGATAAATGAGACTTCCCGAGCGGTGTGGTGAGCAAATTCCGCCAGTTCGTCCACAGTCGGCTGACGCCCCAGAATCCGAATGAACAGGTCCTCGGTCCGCTGCGTCGGCGCTTCGACCGATTCGACAAGTCGCGACATCAGTCCCTGAACCGTTTCGCGGTACTCCCACGTTGCGCTGAAGTCGCCGTCGATCGCTTCACCGTAAAATGTGCGGATAAAATCGTCCCGTTCTTCCGGATTCACTGCACGATCGGTCGCCACAGTCATTGATGCATACCATTGCTCGGGAGTCAGCGGTTTGATCGTCCGCACCGCAAACAATTGCTGCCGCGGTGCGTCTCCGAGCCCGGCGATCGACTGGAACTGGTAGACCTGAGAGCCGCAGATCAGGCGGATCATGTGGCGGATATCGAATTGGCTGCGGACGGCCTCGTCGGTCAGCCAGTCCAGCACCGCGGGCACGGCCGCCGGATTGTCGCGACTGACGTCATCTACCGGATGCACGATCCCGCGTCCCAGCAGGTCATACCAGATGCGATTGACAAAGTTCCGGGCAAACGGTCGGCTGTGAATCAGAAACAACCCGAACTCCGACCGCCACTGATTAGTCCGCGGCTCCGCTCCCGTAAGGAACCGCGGTCGTTCGGAGGGCTCGACCTCACGGATCACGTTGATCAGTCGCACGTTCCCGGGCGAAACGTCCTGACGTTCCGTTGCTTCGAAGAATCGATTCATCCGCCGAAAGTCGTCCTGCGTCCAGCGGTCGAACGGATGATCATGGCAGCGGGCACAGTCGAGGCGAATGCCCAGAAACGCGCGTGAGACTTTCACGACCGGCTCGTCCGGATACCGCAGCAGGAAATTGACCGGCCCGCTGAAGACGGATTCTCCCGTCGACGAGACCAGCTCATGGACGATCTGGTCGTACGCCCGTCCGGCCGTCAACTGCTGCTCCAGCCACTGAGCCAGCGTTTCGCGATCGGTCGAGTCATCCGCATAGCCGAACAGTCGCGTCGTCCAGGTGTCCGCCTGATGTCGGCAGAAGTCTGCGCTGGCCAGCAATCGCTCGATCGCTGCCGTCCGATCCGGATGCTCCAGAAACACCGACCGCTCCGCCGGCGTCGGAATTCGCCCGATCAGGTCGAGCGACAGACGGCGCAGGAACTGTTCGTCGGTGCAGAGCGGTGCTGGTTCCAGTCCGTGCTCGTGCCACACGGTCCGCAGCAGCTGATCGATCGCGCCGACAGGCGTGTCACCCGCCCACGCCGTGTCAGCACACAGGAAACACGTCAATATCAGCAGGCATCGGGTCATGCAGGACTCCTTCTCTCGCCAGCGCCACTTCACAACAATACGTTGTAATGACCATGTATCCAGGAATGTCCCTGAGGCTCTGGCAAAACCAGTGCTGGCTCCCGCGGCCCTGTGAAAAACCCTGCGAAATATGACGGACAAAATGCACTATGCTTCAGAAATCCGACTTTGAAAATTCCTTTTCGACTTCGGCCGCCTGGGCAATCACTTCGACAACGACATCACCGGCCCAGTCCCGCAGCACCAGGCCGTCGGAAGTCTCCTCGAAGTGTTCGGCGAACCAGAGCTGCAGTCCGTCGACTTCGGGGCGTTCAGCCGACTGCTCGACCAGTTCCGCAAGCAGCAGCTTCCCGACCAGCGACTGCATCGCGGCCCTGAGATTCGAGTCGGCGGGTCGGACTGCAGCTTCGTCAATCAGTCGACCGCGTCGGCGGAGGTCACGGAACTGCCGAAAATACTCTTCGGCGAGATTCTTCACATCCTGGGTCGATTCGCTCGCAATTTCGTACCGGCCCGCCGGATCCAGAGTCACTATCGCAGTGAGCCATTCACGGGCAGCGGTGTCGGCGGGAACCGGACGATAATCCATCTCGTGAGCAACCAGCATCAGAGCGACATCGGTTTTCAGGAACGCCTTCAGTCGCCCATGCAGTTCATCCGACTCTTCGATTCCGTCAGCCAGCCGATGCAGTGGTTCCGCCAGGGACTGACGGTTTTCCCAGACGCTGACAAAACGCTGGACGATTTCCTGCAGCGCTTTGAAGTCTTCGCTTTCGAGATTCAGCCTCAGGCCCGCCGCGGTGTCGCTGGTCGCCTCTTCCAGCTGGGCGAACAGGCTCTCCAGTGCCTCGTCGTCCAGCTGCGACTCTTCGGAAATGTGACTGAACACGACGTACCTGGCGAACTCCGGGCGAGCCAGGATTCCGGCGAACTGCCGATGCACGTCGTCGTCCTTTACGAGATCGTCTGCCCAGGCAGCCAGTTCCTTCTCAAAGCGCTGCAGTACGGAGCTGATCTGACTGGCGAAGGCCAGTCGTCGCTCGACCAGCAGCCGCCGGGCCGGACGAATCAAATAACCTCCCTGTCGGGTTCGCACAAGGTACTCTTCAAAGAGTTCCGCCAGCTCGTTGATTCCCGGGTGGAGACGCGCACGCAGCTCATCCTGACAGACCACGGCCGCAGCCGCTTCATGCTGCAGGAACCGCCGGAGCAGCAATGCAACCTCAGACCGCTCCGCCTCCGGCTTCTCGTCGATGGCCTCGGCGACCTCCCGGAACACAGCACCTGTGGCCTTCTCGTCCTCGACCCCGGTCTTCACCGCACTGAGGTACTCGGTGATCGCCGCGCCCTTTTCGGGCCTGACGGTCCAGGATTTGCCACTGCAGTCGAAATACCGCTCCAGGAACTGCTCCCAGAGTGATGCGGGATCGATGATGCTCTCGGCATTCTGCGCCTGCACAGCCGCCCGATCAGCCATCACGATTTCCCCCATCGGGCTCTGAATGAGAGCGACAAACTTCTGCAGGTTCTCGTTGTCACCGACAACAATCCGTGAGGCGATTTCGGCGAGAGGTGAGGTCGGCGGTTCTGCCGGTGTCGCGTGAGTCTCTGCAGCGCCCTCCGGCGGCGCTGCATTTTCTGCCGCCACAAGCGCGCCGGCAGACTGCTCGACCGTCGGCGTGAACTGAATTCTCACGCCGCCCACCACCGCGAACATCACCAGCAGTCCGGCCCACACACACTTCTGCATCAGCGGATCTCCCTCAGATTTCAAGGCCACAAGTCTTCGCACGCGTCGAAACAACGGCCCTCCGGTGGCCGACAAAGCCAGCATCGGCGACTTCTCACCTGCCTGTGCAGCCGCCAGCAGCGCATTCGCCAGCTGTGTCACGCGACCCGGTGCCTCGTCAGCCATCCACGTATCACAGGACCACTCCGCCGACTCGTCGAATCGCGCAGCCGATATCCAGGCAAACGGATTGAACCAGTGAAGCGCCACAACCAGCCGGGCCAGCAGCGATTTCCACAAATCACCACGTCGCAGATGACACAGTTCATGGTGCAGAACCGCCGTCCGCTCCCCGGCCGACAGACGATTCCATAACCGGTGCGGCACCACCACACGGTGGCCACGGGGAGTCCAGCACAGAAATGGCCCCAGCTGCGGATGCAGTTCCAGTCGGACCGGATGACTCAGCCCCAGCTCCAGACAGAGATCCTGCAGCTCCCCGGCCAGGCTGCCACGCGCGGCCCGACAGCGCGACAGCGCCCGATTCAGGAGTATGTAATCCCGCATCAGTGCACCGATCATTACCAACAGTCCGCAAGCCCAGACAACCATCAGAAACACGTACCACGGGACCAACGTCAGCTCGCGGAAAAGCCAGCCGACAGCAACAGCCGGATCACTTCCGAATGACGCGCTGCCTGAGGTCGATTCCCGTCGCGTGTCTGACCCCGATCCCACGGCCGCCACGGCCACCGCTTCTTCCGCAAACTCATCGACCACGGCAGACGGCGAACCTCGCATCGGACTCGACACCGGCGCGGCCCCGGCCGTGACCTCAGCATCAGCCGGACGAACCCCGGCATCAGCCGGACGAGCCCCGGCATCAGGGATCAGCGGAGTCGTGAATTGCGTCGCATCAGCGGAGACCGGAACTGTCACCGCTGGCGGAATATCGCGGGGCAGCACCGGAACTTCAGTCGGCGCGAATCGCCACGCAGGGGTCTCCGACAGCGACTGACTCACCAGAGGCGCCGACAGCCAGGTCGGCAGTTTCACATTCCACGAACAGGGAAACAGCATCACTCCCTGAATCAGAACCACGCCCCACGCCAGCCGGTGCCAGCGGGGATTCAGCAGCGGTCGCCACCGCATCAGCAGCAACACACCGCAGCCACTGACAAGCAGCAGCACACTGGCACGAACGATCAGCAGCATCCAGTCGTCCGACATCGCTCATTGCTCCTCGTTCTGCTGCTGATGGCGGCGCTCGGCGTCGCGAATCAGATTCCTGAGTTCGGTCAGCTCCCCCTGAGTCAGACTCGCTGCCTGAACCAGATGCGCCACGAGTGGAACGACCGACCCCTGCGCCACCTTGCTGACGAAATGGTCCAGCTGAGTTTCGCGAACTGCGGCCGATTCGAGCACCGCGGCGTACCGCGTCGGCTGCCGACCCGATTTCGCCTTCTCCACCCAGCCCTTGTCCACCAGCCGATTCAGCCGAGTCTGCACGGTGGTGTAGCCCACCTCGCGCCCCACCTGATCATGGACTTCCGAGAGCGACAAGGCTCCACGCTCCCAGAGCAGATTGAGCAACTCCAGCTCACCTGAGGTCGGATTCGCCCGCTGACGACTCATCAGAATTCAGCTCCCTCACAGAGATACCACAATCCTGGCCCGGTCAAGGCACAAACGACACTTGCTCGTCATTTTATGACATGTGTCGTATTTTGCAAGATTTCTGCGCGCGATTTTTTTCCAGCCTGTCCGTACGCGCACGATCCTTGCACATCGGGAGGCGGAAACTTGTGACCGTTCACGCGATAATCACGCGGAACGCCGTCCCATGCTCGCTACCCCAACGACGCGACGATGGTGTTGCTCTCATGGCGTCGGGGGCTTCCGGAGGCTCGGCAATGTCTGTTCGAAGACATTGAACTCGGCAGCGGGATTCATGTCACGATTGTCATGAACCAGTGCGCCAAACACGATTCTGAGTGTTTCACCCCTGGCCACTGTGACAGTGCTGCGAGTTCCCTGTTTCATCGCTTCACGGCCGAATGGGTTTGCCACAAACACTCCGTAGTCGCGATTGTGCCACCAGCTCCTGCGGAAGTTGTCCGGGCTCGCCATCAGCATGATTCCTCCGGAACGGTCGCCACTGGTCCCGGAGTAGTCGCACCAGTCCGCTGGTTGTCCCCAGGTTGCTTTCGCTGTCTTTTCTCCCGTCGAGCTGCGAAGAAAACCGCCGTTCTTTTCGATGAATGGCGTCGCCACTCGAGCACCGAAGCCCATCTCTTCCTGGTCGCCGAATGTGAAATCCTGCTGATCCGCATGGAATGCGGCACTCCAGACGAGCAGCCAGCCGCGAGGGCGGGCCGTCAGTGCGAAATGATTCGTCAGCATGCAGAGCGGCTGCCCCGTGTTCGTTTTCAGGCGACATTCCGTGGCAAACTGCAGCCGCCCGTCAGTGATCGCTGGAGGCCATATGAACCGAACATGCTCAATTGGTGCCTTGTTGCGCCAGAAGTCCTGACCGCTGATGTCGCCGAACCCGAGCCAGATTCCGGGATGATTCGTATCGTGGTCGAGAGCGTCCACGCCATCGACCGGCGGATGATTCCGGGTGATCTGCCTTCCGTCCGCGAGGCGAGCATTCGCAAAGTACGGTCGCAGAATTCGGTCGTCTCGAAACACGAAATCGACGACTGGCTGCCCGGACAGAGAAATGCGAAGTCGATCAGTCGATTCTTCGACACGGAAGCCATTTTCCTTTGGCAGCGGCTTCGACGGGGCAGTCGAAACGGGGACCGCCGGCGCAGACCGCGAGAGCAGACACGTCGTCAGATCTCCGACCTGCTGTGGTGCCAGCGTATCGGCCAATTCGGGAAGTGCCGGGAGATCGACCGACTTGTCAACGACAGACTGGCCGTGTGCCGCGTCGGATCTGCCCAGCAGACCGACGCCAGGCAGCAGGATCAGCTCAAGAATGACCAGCGACCGTGTCTGAAGAAACTGACGTCGCAGCGAGAAATGAGCGGGTTTCCGGGGATGCCTGGGCATGCAGGTCACTCCTTGTGGTTCATAGTGGAAAGAGGTCTCGCGCCGGATTCTGGCGCATCGGTTCGCCTCCTGACGCGATCCTGGGGGAGCAGTGAGTACCCGCCGTTCCCTGACTGAGACGATTCTGGCTGACTTCGAATGGCCATGCTTCTTTTCCGCGGGGACGACCTCACATGACACTGCGTCGGATGGCGGCCAACTTCAGGTCACCCGGCGATCGAGTCACGGAGTCTACCAGGTTTTGGCTGCGAAGCACGGCTCGCAGTGGAGTCACCGAAGCATGCACCGGAAACCGACGCGCCAAAGTGTGGATTTCCGTTCCGAGAAAACCCCGGTCAGCCGGGACAATTCAGCGATGCCGGCAGCTACGCGTCAGATGTCCTGCTGGGCATTGCAGCAACCTTGGCAGCAGGGAGAATTCTCCGAGTTCATGGCGGCAACGGAATCGCTGGCGGGCCGTTGTTCAGGACCGGCCAAAAAATCAGTTGAACAAATCTTCTGGTCAGGGAAGCGCAGCGCCCCCTGACCAGAATCACGCTGGTATGTGACAGCGGCTGGACAAGAACGTTTCGTTTCGACCGTAAGATTGCTGCACGCAATCATCGGCCAGCTGATGAACTGAGCCAGCGGTTCCGCATTGTCGGACCGCAGACCGGACGGTATAGTTCTGTGCGTCTCGCCATCGATTCCGACACAGCAGATCCGCCGATGAAAATTACGGACGTGCGCACGATTCTCCTGACGGGTCCCTGCACGAATGACCCTTTCCTGACGGAGTGTCGTCGATACCGCAGTGCCGCGTTCATTGAGGTCCACACGGATGTGGGCCTGGTGGGCACGGGCGAGTCGTACAACGGTTATCGCTGTGCGGAACTGTATCCGGCGGCGGTGGAGATCTTCGCGCCGATTCTGCTGGGGCAGAACGCTGACAACGTGCCACAGCTGTGGCA
>SYLK01000702.1 GCA_005809115.1 Planctomyces sp.
ACTAGAATCAGGGTCTCTCCTTACGCGCCTTCCCAGCCATCTGTTCTGCGAAATACCCTGCCACATGGCTGCATTCAGCAAATCAACGTGTCGTTGCGCCGCTCTGCGGTTCGTGTTACCTGCCGTCAGTTGTCTGGTGTTGTTTGCCGGCAGCGGGGTGGGACAGGAACCCGTTGTGCACCGAATCGATTCGGCTGGCCTGATCCGGGGCGGTCGGTCGAGTCTGACGGTGAACGGCGCCCAGCTCAAGAACCCGGTAAAGCTCTGGACGCCATTCGGGGTGTTCCGACCAAAGGAAGGGCATGACCCAAACGCAGATGCGGCGGTGATCGTTGAGGCCGACATTCCTGCGGATGTTGTTCCCGGGATCTACCCCGTGCGGATGGTTACCACAACCGGATGTTCGCCGCAGGCTGGCCTGCTGGTTGACAGCCTCCCTGCGTTTGTCCCGGCCGACACATCGGAATCCCGTGCGACGGCTCCGCCTTTGACACTCCCGTGCTGTTTCGGCGGGGTTCTGAATCCGGCAAAACCACGGTATTACAAATTGGCGCTGGCCAGCGGTCAGGCGGTCGGCATTGAGGTCTTCGCCCGCCGCCTGTCATCGGCACTTGATCCGGCACTGCGAATCACCGACCCGGCGGGTCACGAGGTCGCATATTGTGACGACGTGGCCGGATTTGATGGTGATGCTCAGGTCGGATTCGTGGCAAAGTCAGCGGGTGACTATCTGGTGGAACTGCGAGATGTCAAGTTCGCCGGAGGCGCAACTCACTTCTTCCATCTCCGGCTGGGAAATTTTCCGCTGATCACCGCGACTTCTCCTCGCATCGCTTCGCCGGCTTCGCCAGTCGGACTGATCTCGCCCGAAGGAAAAGTCCTGGGGGAGGTGTCAATTCGTCCGGATGAGCCGGCCCCCGGACTGGACTCACCGCTTGTCTGGCGATCAGCCGAACACGACTCTGACGGTATCGTCTCTGTTCTGCGCACCCACGGTGCCGCGCAATCGGAGACGGAACCCAACGACGTTCGCGAACAGGCATTGGCCGTGGCCGCGGGAACGCGTCTGTTGTCCGGTCGCTTCCAGGAACCGGGGGACGTTGACTGGTATCGCCTGCAGGCTGACGCACCGACACCGCTGTGCGTGACGGCCCATACCCGCTATACCGGAAGCCCTGCCGATGTGCTGCTGGAACTTTGGTCAGCAGATGGAAAGAAGATCGCGGAGGCAGATGACGCCGGACCGCTGGATGCTCAGCTGGTGACGAGCCTCCCCGGACCAGGCGAGTTCTTCCTGCGCGTGTCGGACCTCGCCGGAACCCATGGACCGCAGTGGACTTATGATCTTGAACTGGATGCCGGTGCGGGACGAATTGAAGTATCCGCTCCGACAGATCGCCTGTCCGTCCCTCGAAATGGATCAGCTTCGCTGCTGCTGACCGTTCGGCGTGTGAATTTCGACGCACCGCTGCTTGTGCAGGTGGAAGGGCTGCCGGCTTCGCTGAGAACGGAACCGATCTGGCTTGGCGCCAAACAGACAACCGCTGCTTTTACCTTAACCAGTGGTGATGCAAACGCGGAATCACACGATGACGATTCGGGAGAATTGCTGGTAACGGTTTCCGCGCCGGACGTCCCGACTGCAGCTGCGGTGCCCATGTTGCTGGCCCCGCGGCCGACGCAGTACAAACCGGCGGATCCGTTCCGTCGCGCCAGATCCAGAGCCGATTTCTTCACCGCCGTGGCCCCGGCAGCACCAATCGCATTGACAGCCGAACAGACACAGATCCGGATTGCTCAGGGCGCAACGGTCACGATTCCGATCAAGGCGACTCGGGCGGCCGACTGGACTGCGCCGATCGATCTGGCGTTGACGGTTGCGGCAGATCAGCTGCCCCCCGGCATCAAGGTGGACGGAGCCCAGATGGCGGAGACGACCGCCGTGCTGACGATTACCGCAGCCGCTGATGCTCTGCCCGGAAAATTCACTGTTTTCGCCCAGGGAACGATCAAGAAGGACAAAGAGACTTCCGTTCAGCCAATTGCGGCAATTGGGGTGGAAGTCACTGTCGCCGAAGCGGCAAAGTAGTAGAATTGTATCAGATCGATCACATTCAGAACTCACGTATCTCGTCTGAATTCATCCGGCCGCACCACTGGTGGCCGAGGTGATTCAGCGGCTGAAGGAGTTGCAAAGTCCATGATCACTCGCTTGATGCTGCTGGCAATATTGCTGAACCCGTGCTTGCTGATGACGCTTCCGGAGCTGGTGGCGGATGAATCCCCGACCGCCCCACCGGCTCCGCTTGTGGTAACCAGCCTGCAGGTGATCCCTGCTGAGTTTACGCTGCACGGCTCTCGCGCGACGAAACAGCTTGTCGTTACCGGGAACCCGGATGCGCTGACGATTCACGATGTGACCGACACCGCAGAATATCGCAGCGACGACCCCGCTGTCGCCGTGGTCGAAAAAGGTGTCGTCCGCGCCGTGGGGAATGGAAAGACCACAGTTCGGGCAATCGCAAACGGACACGAGGCCGCGATGACAGTTGCCGTTGTGGATGTCGAGAAACCATCGCCTGTCGCATTCCACACGGAGGTCCTGGCAGCCCTGACCAAGTCCGGCTGCAATATGGGTGCCTGCCACGGATCGCCATCCGGTAAGGGAGGATTCCGACTGTCGCTGCGAGGATATGACGAACAGCTCGACTTGGTCACGCTGCGAGGGGAGTTTTTCAATCGCCGCTCGAATATCCTGGCTCCCGACGAAAGCCTGCTGTTGCGCAAGCCATTGATGCAGGTGGCTCACGGCGGAGGACGGCGGCTGCACCAGAACGATCCCAGCCACCAGGTGCTGCGTCAGTGGATTTCCGAAGGCATGCGGACGCAGCCGGAAGGGGCGGCAACTCTGGAACGAATTGAACTTCTGCCGATGCCACGCGTCCTCCGCGATGGCGCTGACCGCCAGCAGCTGACAGTCAATGGTTATTTCAGTGACGGAACCGTCCGGGATATCACGTCCCTGACCGCATTTGACTCATCCAACGAAAGTATTGCGGCCGTCTCGCCTCAGGCCGTCGTTCGGCGGGAGGGACGTGGTGAAGCCACCATTCTGGCACGTTATCTCGACAAGATGTCAACAACTCAGATCTCGTTCCTGACCGAGCGGCCGGATTTCGTCTGGCCGGCCGTGACGGCGAACAATCGAATTGACGAACTGGTCTTCGCGAAGCTGCAGCAGCTGCAGATCGAACCGTCGGATCTGGCCGGTGACAGCGATTTTATTCGCCGCGCGACGCTGGATCTGACCGGTCGGCTGCCCACGCCCGAAGAATCCCAGGCGTTCCTGGATGATTCGTCGACCGACAAACGCATTCACCTGGTTGATCGCCTTCTGGAGACGGACGACTATGGCCGATTCTGGTCCCTGAAATGGGGTGACCTGCTCCGCAGCAACAGTCGGCGCCTGACTTCGTCCGGGGTCCACAAGTTCCGACGTTACCTGTATGACGTTGTGAAGAACGACGTCCCTCTCGATCAGTTTGCACGAGAACTGCTCACGGCCTCGGGAAGTACCCAGCAGAATCCGGCTGCCCATTACTGGAAGGCCAGCCGCGACGAGATTGATGCCACAGAAACCACGGCTCAGCTGTTTCTGGGCATTCGCATTCAGTGTGCCAAGTGCCACAACCATCCGTTTGAGAAGTGGACGCAGAACGACTATTACGGGATCGCGGCCGCCTTCAAGCGAGTCGGGCGGAAGGAAACGGGCGCTCCGGACGACGAGTTCATCTTCGTCAGCAGCTCGGGCGAGGTCACTCAGCCGCGGACCGGACAGACCATGAAGGTCCGACTGCTGCTGGAGGGTGATGTCGATGTGCCAGCGGATCAGGATCGTCGCCGCGTGTTTGCCGAATGGCTGACCAGCAGCAGCAATCCATTCTTCTCCCGGTCGGTCGCCAACCGCATCTGGGGACATGTGATCGGCAAGGGGATTGTGGACCCGGTCGATGACTTCCGGGATTCCAACCCCGCGTCAAATCCTGAATTGCTCGATTATATCTCCACGGAACTTTCCGGCAGCGGATTCTCGGCCAAACACCTGATTCGGACGATCATGTCGAGCCGGGTCTACCAGCTGAGTTCTCAGCGGAATCGCTTCAACTCGGACGACGAGATCTACTTCAGCCATGCCACAACCCGCATGCTGACAGCGGAACAGTTGCTGGATGCCATCTGCTCGGTCACGGGACAGCAGGAAGAATTCAAGGGTATGCCGGCAGGAACACTCGCGGTCGATCTGGTGGATCCGCCGGATGGTCACAAGTTCCTGCAGGTTTTCGGCCAGCCGCAGCGGGAACTGGCATGCGAATGCGAACGCAGCACCGACAGTAACCTGAGTCAGGCTCTGCAGCTGATCAACGGACCGACTGTGCACAACAAGCTGCGATCCGACAGCGGGAAACTGCACCAGTGGATCGCCGACGGCAAATCGACGAACGAAGAGATTGTCGAACGGTTGTACCTCAGTGCACTCAGCCGCCGTCCATTGCCGACCGAGATGGAGACCTCAATGCGGCACGTCGCCGCCAACGAGGACCGCACTCGAGCACTGGAAGACATCTGCTGGGCCATCATCAACAGCAAGGAATTCCTGTTCCAGCACTGATTTGAAAATGCCCTCGGAAAATCCTGACGAAACCCCGGCATATCGACTTGTGCCGGGGTTTTTCTGGTTTACGAAGGGAACCGGCGCTGATTGGCCATGGATGGCCCGCGGACATGACGCCCCGTCGCCCCGCAGCGACCCCCGAAACGGCACGTCCGGACCGGCATTGCCTGGACACGAAGGGAGCCCCTGCCGAGCGAACGCTGAGGCAGGCCGCGGAAAGCGCCGTGTCGAGAAATCTTAACATGGAGGTAAGGACCGGCCAAAAAATAAGTTGAACAAATTGTCTGGTCAGGAAACGCAGCGCCCCCTGACCAGAATCACGCCGGTGTGTGACAGCGGCTGGACCTGAATGTTTCGTTTTATCCGTAAGATTGCTGCATGAAATCATCAGCCAGCTGATGAACTGATCCAGCGAATCCGAATTCGAGGCGCAGGATGCATGCGGCCGAAGTTTTCATGAGTTTGTTCAACTGATTTTTTGGCCGGTCCTAAGAGCCGGGGGACATCGCACTGCACTACGGATCGCACTGCACTGCGGATCGCCCTGCACTGCGGATCGCCCTGCACTGCGGATCGCCCTGCACTACTGATCGCACTGCACCATGGATCTCTCTGCACCACGGTTCTCTCTGCGGGGTGTTGTGCTGAGCGAATCGCGAACCTCCAGCTTGAGGGCTGAGAGTGTCTGATTGATGTCAGCGATGAACGCTGCCATGGATCCGATCAGGCAGCAGAGACATGCTGTGAACAGGGCCACAATCAGCCCACCCGCTTCCAGTCGCAGCAATGTCACGATGAACAGGCTGATGACCAGACATGCGGCCAGCAGCACGCTCATCGCGGCGAGAACGATGGCACGGCGCAGGAGACGCGCACGGTGCATGAGGATTTGCAGCTGTTCCCGTCCCCGATTGGCATCTTCCGGAGAACCGGGGCGAAGTTCGCGATCGAGAATTCGCGCACGATCGATCACGCGTCCGAGTCGATTCGTCATACTGAGCAGCAGGAGGCCGACTCCGGAAATCAGAATCATCGGCCCCACGGCGATCTGCAGGACGGGAATCAGTTCACTGACCGGAGGCATCGTCATGATCGTCAGGCCCCATCAGCCGCGGGTTCGTCCAGCGCGGGTTCGTCCAGCGCGGGTTCGTCCAGCGCGGGTTCGTCCAGCGCGGGTGGGTCGGCCGCGGGTTTCGGGGGGATATTGAAAGGGGCACTGATTCGGACGCCCACGGGGGGCTTGAGTTCGCGGATCCAGATGTTGCGAAATCGGACGGGATCACCATGGAATTGCAGGGAAACCGGGCCAACCTCGGCATGCGGTGTCGGCTGCGGCGCTTCGGTATAGCCGGTCGGTCCCTGAAGTTCGAAGTGGTTCAGCACCAGCACACCGTTGTGCATCACCGTGATGTGCCCGGGCTTTTCAGGATGACCATTACTCCTGAACTTTGGAACGGTGAAGAAGATGTCGTACGTATTCCATTCGCCCGGTCGCCGCATGGCGTTTGCCATCGGTGGCGTCTGCTTGTAGATCGAGCCAGCCTGACCGTCGAAGTACGTCGGATTCTGAAAGGAATCCAGGACCTGCACCTCGTAGAGTCCCATCAGAAACACACCGCTGTTGCCGCGGCCCTGCCCTGCCCCGCGAATTTCCGCTGGTGCGGACCATTCCAGGTGCAGCTGCACATCGCCGAAGTGCTGTTTCGTGCGAATTTCACCCTGCTGCGGAACAGCGACACCATCGTGTACGAGCCACTGATCCCCGTCTTCCCATTGATTCAGATTGCTGCCATCAAACAGGACGACAGCGTCGGAAGGAGCGGCATCATCGGTCGCGCCGGGGGTGACAACGGGTGGTTCGCGCCATTCCACTCCGCTCTTCCATTCCTGTGCCGACACAGCACCACAGTGCCACGCCATGGTCACACAACAAACCAGCAGCTGACAGCAACATCTCTGAGAGTTCATATCCGACGCCCTTGATGAGCAGAATGGGGAAGATCGCGACAGGATCAAATCCGACCGCCACGACACTCGCAGCGTCGATGGTTCCCTGCCGGCCGGGACCGGCCCACAGGAGCCCTCGACCCACTGTAGTGACACACGTCACCGTTCGCCACACGTTTCGGCAGCAACACAGCGACTGGCCATCGGGTTTCTCAGTCGACTGGGGGCAGCCGGCCGAGGAGAGTCCCGACAATTCGGATGCGTCAGGCTTGCAATTTTCGCGAGGAGAACTAGCCTTCGGGCTGAATACAGGACTCGAACGTCCATTGTGCTGACTGGAGGCGATTCAGGGACAGCGGGTGCGGGTGGGCCGCCAAAGCTGATGCCTGACCGTCGGGTTTCAAGGTCCCCTGTTGCGGCATTCAAGGAGATGACACTGATGAAGAAACTGGTGTGTCTGGCTGTGCTGGCCGGAATGGTATCGCTGCTGTCGGCTGGCGCGACGGCTCAGATCAAGAAGGGCAAGACTCGCCCGTTGACGACAAAGCAGCTGATGGGCGGTCTGGTGAAGGTGAACTGCGGGGGTATTGGCGAAGCCCTGAAGGCTGCCCCGGCGGACGACAAAGCCTGGGAAGAACTGGCCACGAAGGCTGCGCTGCTGAATGAGGCGAGCTATACACTGATGGACGATGGGCGCTGTCCGGATGGCGACTGGAAGAAGGCAGCGGAAATGCTGCGTGAAGGAAGTGCTGCGGTCCTGGCGAAAGTGGAGGCGAAGGATTACGCCGGAGCTCAGGCAGCGTTCAAGGGTGTGACCGATGCCTGCGGCGCGTGCCATAAGGCGCACAAGAAGTAACGGCTTCGATTCGACGACGGAGAGCGAGAGGGCGTCACAGCGACGCCCTCTCTGCATTTTCTGCCTGCTGCCTTCGTCAATTGCCGGTTGGTGGCGGGGCCTCCAGAGAAGCCGGCTGGATCGTCTTTTCCGCCTGCGACTTCGCCTCGTTCTTTTCCTCGGCCAGCTGTTGTTCGAGCACAGCCGGGTGAACAAACTGGTGATCGTTGGCAATCGACAGGCTTTTCGAACCGCCAGCCGGCTGTTCCGGCAGCAACGGCAGCCGGATTTTTCTTCCGGCGATGCTATACCCATCGTAGACGCTGCCACGGGTAATCGGCCCCAGCCCAAAGACCCACGAGTCCTGCGCGTCGCTCCGTGCAACGGCGCTGCCGGATTGCCATACGGGAATCCCCGTCTCCTGATGATACGCATACACCGCCAGTTTTGAGATGGCGATGTTGCCCGTGCGTTTGCCGAAGGATACTTCCGGAAAGCTGGGCATCATTCCCCCGCCGGCCAGAACCGACGCGGCCTGACCCACTCCGCCGCTCGCAGGTACGCCATACGTCACCTCCATTGAATCCACTCCCAGCGCACCGATTCGAGGTTCCAGCACGTATTCCGCATCCGCCCGATTCTTCTCCACCGTACATCCGGAGGTTGTCAGCTTCTGACGCAGTGCGCTCGTGATGTATTCCACATTGACGAACAAGTTGCTTTTCACTGGTTTCAGATATTCGGTATCGAGATACACGTGACGGCCGGCGAGGGGTGACAGGTCCAGCTGATCCACCGCCCGGTCCACGGAATCTGCAAGCAGTAACTGTTCCGTACCGCCTCTCTGAACCGCGGTGCCGCAGCCGGCAAGCAGCATCAGGCCGGCAAATCCGGCAATTATTCGCGGCAGCACGGAAGACTTCACACCAACTCCGCCCGTCTCAGGTCTCGTCGAAAAAATTGTTTTGGCGATTCACCCGAGTCCACGAGATCTCGCTCAGTCCATCAGATGCGCACAAACGTCTGGCGACTGGTTTCAGGAAACCTCGGTTCCAGTGACGTGCAGTGTATTCCGCTGGCTCCAGTCGACATCAGTCGGATTGCGTTTTTCCTGACCACATCGGTGATGCGCATCGACTCAGGGCAGCACTTCCGGCCGAATCTGCTGTTCGCGTGGCACAATCGAACAAAACCTTCGTGCCTCCCGGGGCGGTTGAGCTGATGTCCCGGACTTGCGTGATTTTCGCCCGAAATCGGATTTTGCTGTCATTCTCAGGGCGCACCACAGACACAAAGTGTTTTCATGAAACCACTTAAACTGTTACCTGTACAAGCCGTCAAATCTTGCCAGCCGCCACTGGACGGACGCAATCTGTTTACCTGTATCGAGTTATCGCGTCAGCTCGGGCACCACGGTGCCCCCGGAAGGCCCACCATCACGCCCTGAAATGCTGCAACAGCTTTCCATGACGCCACTTACAGTGTTCATCTGGTTTCATCTGGAAACCGCGATACGATCGTGCACACAGATGGAGTGTCGTCGTGTTGCTAAGGGAGCGATGAAAAGGCAACTGTCTCAGAGAAACCTGAACGGATTCACCCGAATTGGTGAAACCATGAGCCGAAACTCACAGAGCCGCGTTCGGTCCGGGTTGCCCCGGCATCGACGAAATCAGAATTCCCGTCGGCACACGGCTATTCCGGCATCAGCGCACCAGCATCGGGGCAATGGACTGGCAGCTGGCCGCCATTTCGATGCTCCTGAGCAGTGGCACGAGCCGCGCGAAGACGGCTTGCTGCGCGTCATCGTGAATCCACCGGGCGAGGGATATCTCCATCCCATCACTGCCGACGACGTGAACCGACGCGTCGCCCGGCTGCCGCGGGATTTCCAGTCCCGACTCGAGGTCGTACAGCTCAGCCGAATGACGCACAAACGCCGGCTCTTCCCTTGCTACGGACTGCAGTGGGGCTCATCGGTCTACCTCTATCCAATTGAAGCCTCGCTGGAAGAACTGTACGTCCGTTGCCATCGCCCCGCTCAGAGGATCGAAACCGAGATGTTTGGAGGCCGGTGGGTTGAGGACGGCGACCACTGGCGATTGATCTGGACCCCGGCTACAATTCGCGACTATTACCTGAACAACGTTTTGATCCATGAGATTGGTCATATCGTAGACGAACGGAATACCAGTTTCAGAGAACGTGAGCGGTACGCGGACTGGTTCGCCATCGAGTATGGATACCGAGCGACACGCCGGCCACGTGGGTAGTTTTTCCAGCACGAAACCCTTGATTGCGCGGCGTTCAGCGGCCAGAGTCCGCGACGACCACGGCATTCCTGGCGCAAATTTCGCCATAATCCATCCTGTGGCAGTGCCGGATGGGGGAACTGATGATTCTGGCGGCGAAGAAAAGAACCCGATTCCTGTCCTCGTTCGATGCTGTGATTGCCAAGTGGTACTCGACGGCGTTCGGATGCCAGTGAGTCTGTTGTGACATTCTCGGGCCGGAGTGTAGCTGATGCCGATTCTTGCACAGGAACCAGACCTGTTTCCCCCAAATCTGCTGGACGATGACGGTCCGGGGTCAACGGATCGCTGGTATGCCATGTACACGCTGTCGCGGCACGAAAAGGAATTGATGAGGAAACTGCGGAATCTGGGGATTTGGCATTATGGACCGATGATTTCCCAGCGCCACCGGTCGCCACAGGGAAGAATTCGGACCAGTTACGTCCCATTGTTTACAGGATACGTGTTTGTCTGCGGATCGGGTGAACACCGGTACGAGGCGGTTTCCACGGGCTGTGTTTCCCGGTGTCTGGAGGTTTCGGAACCGCTGGAACTGCGGGAGGACCTGCGCCGCATTCGTCGTCTGCTGGAATTCGGGCAGGACGTGCGGCCGGAACCGAAACCGTTGATCGGCCGTCTGGCGGTCATCCGGAGTGGCGCCATGGTGGGCCTGAAAGGGACCATCACCAGAGTCGACAAACAGCATCGGCTGACGATTCTGGTCAATTTCATGCAGCAGGGTGCATCGGTGCTGGTGGATGAAGCGGACATTGAACTACTGGACTGACCGTCAGGTGCCAGTGATTCAGAGAATGCGCGGTGAAAAAAATTTCGACGCGGTCGCGGGTGGCGAGTAGCTCACTGGCAAGCATCGCCGCAGAAACGCCACAGGTTCCCCAGGGTATCACTTCGCGCGTGGCCACAAGCTGCAGGATGCCGTTTTGGCAGGGTTCCGCCGTGGACATACACCTTTGTACAACGCCAGTTGCGGCCTTTCAATTCGAACCGCGACGGAAGGCCTGCGGGTTTTCGGGAATCTGCAGGGTGTGAGCGGGTATTTTGTTGTCTTCCACCTGTGATACATTAGACTTCTGGGAATCGTCGCAACTTGACAGTCTGTCGAGCGAGGCCGTTTTCCGCGGAGTTGTTGTCCGCTCGGGTACTGTGGTCGTGAACAATGGCGAATGTTCTCTCAATTGCGTATTTCGTAGTGGTGAGCGTCATTGCACACACCAGCATTCTGCTGTGGATTCTGCTGCTGCCCTCGCGCTGGATTGAACCCACGGGCCGTCGTTTTGAAAAGGCCCCAGTGCGGCTGCTGTTCACAGGTCTGCTGTTCGCCGTGCTGGCGTTTCTGTTGCTTTGCGGACTGCTGCTGGTACGTCAGAGCGCTTTTCAGAACATCTCCCGATTCCTGGCGTGGTTTTGCACGACGCTGAGCATCAAGCGGATTCCGCATGATGGCCCGATGCTGACACATGCCATCGGATGGCTGTGCCTCAGTCCGTTTCTGGCGGGGCTGCTGCTGGGGGAGGCGGGCCTGGTCGAGTGCTTTGCGACGAGGCTGCAGCGACGGTGGGAGGTGGGATCTCGATGGTGGCCCCGGATTCTGGGAGCATTCACGCTCAGTTTCGGGTACTTTATGCCGATTTTGGGCTGGTTTGTGTTTCTGCCGGTCATTGGCCTCGTGTCTCTGGGAGGTGGATTCCTCACCTTGATCTGTCCGCCGCGATTGGGCCTTGCTCCTGAGAAATGTGCTGCAGAGGGTGATGTGATGTCGTCCGTATCGGACATCGATCTGAAGCCGGCAGGAATCGCGGGATGATCATTCGGCGCCGTGACTTTGCAGGCATGCTGGGATTGTCAGTCACCACACTGGCTCTGGGCGGGTGCGTTGATCTGGCAGAAGAGACGTCAGACAGCGCAGCAGCCGTTCCGCGACCACCGGATCTCATCCCGACTTCGCTGGAGATGCGAAGCTGGCGCCTGCTGAACCGCTTCGGCTTTGGTCCGCGGCCGCACGACATCGCAGCCCTGGAGCGCAGCGGACCTGCCGCCTTTCTGGAATGTCAGCTGCACCCCGAACAGCTGAGTGAGGATCCGCATCTGACGCAGATGCTGGCATCGCTTTCGACGCTCGAACTGGATGCCGATGCGGCGCGGGACAGCGAGGGTGAATGGAAGGGCGATGACTACATCATCCCCCTGTTCAGTAAGCTGCTGCAGTTCCG
Source organism: Planctomyces sp. (assembly GCA_005809115.1). Lineage (GTDB taxonomy): Bacteria > Planctomycetota > Planctomycetia > Planctomycetales > Planctomycetaceae > F1-80-MAGs062. The sequence goes on from SYLK01000702.1 coordinate 11,980, forward strand.
GCTGCCGTATGGCGACACAACGCCGGGAGCCGTTTCCCGCGAACTCCAGCAGGCACGCCTTCTGCGTGCTGTCTACAGTCACCGCCAGGTGTTTGAATCAATGGTCGAATTCTGGACCGACCACTTCTCGATCGACCAGCGGAAATCCTCATGTCGCTGGCTGAAGACGGTGGACGACCGCCAGATCCGACGGCACGCGCTGGGGAAGTTTCGGGACCTGCTGGCCGTCTCGATGCGCAGTCCGGCGATGCTGGTGTATCTCGATAATGCCGACAGTCGCAGACGGGATCCTCTGACCGGCGCTGCTCCGAATGAAAACTACGCCCGCGAACTGCTCGAACTGCACACGCTCGGAGTCGACGCCGGATATTCCCTGAGCGACATTCAGGAGGTCGCACGCTGCCTCACGGGCTGGAGTGTTCAGACCGGACTGCTGGAATTCGAACCCGGCGATTTTGTTTTTCGGGATGGCTGGCATGACGATCAGCCCAAACGGGTCCTGGGATTCGCATTTCCTGAAGGTCAGGCCGAGGATGATGGCGAGGAGTTGCTGAACCTGCTGGCGGGGCACCCGAAGACAGCCGAATTCATTTCCCGCAAGCTGTGCCGCCGGTTCGTGGCCGATATCCCACCGCAGGCACTCGTCGACCAGTTGACCTCGGTGTTCCTTGCCACCGACGGAGACATCCCGTCCCTGATCCGGACGATTGTCGGCAGTGATGAGTTCGTCGATCCGGAGAACATGAAGCTCAGGCGGCCGTTCGATTTCGTCGCCGCCGCTCTGCGGGCCACAAACGCCGTCACCAGCGGTGTCGGCGTCCTGCCTTACCTCGCCGAGCTGGGCCAGGTTCCGTTTCAATGGGCACAGCCGGACGGTTATCCGGATCAGATGGAAACCTGGTCTCGCGGGATGCTGCCCCGCTGGAACTTTGCGATTGATCTCCTGCACGGGCGGATTGCAGAGACGCACACGGACGGCCGCGCATTGTCTCACATGACAGGCCGGGAGAACGCCGCCGGGATCTGTCGCACTCTGGCGCGAAGTGTCACCGGCCAGCAATTCCCGGCAGATATCCTGTCGGAAATGTCGGAATGGGCCGCGGGCGGTAAAGCAGCGACCGCGGCACCGCAGTGGCTCGCCCTGATCCTTTCCTCACCACAGTTTCAATGGCGCTGACCGAACAGGATGAGAAGGATCCCCGCGTGTCTCGGCTGATTCTGAATACAAACCGGCAGGCAGGACGAGATATCCTGATCCTGGTGCTGCTGGACGGCGGCCTGGACGGTCTTTATGCCGTGCCGCCTCATGCCGAATCTGCGCTGCGCAGTCAGAGACCGGCTCTGGCACTTCCCGACCCGGGCCAACCTGGGGGAGTGATCGACCTGGACGGTCAATTCGGACTCCATCCCCTGTTGGCGCCGCTGGAAGAAATTTATCGCGAAAAACAGCTCGCCATTGTGCATGCCTGCGGAAGTCCGGATCAGACACTGTCGCATTTTGAGGCCAGCCTGACGATGCAGACTGGCGGCTCGGACAGCGACGCGCTGTCCACTGGCTGGCTCGCGCGGCATCTGGCGTCCGTTGACGCGGACTCTGGTACAACAAATACCGTCCACCCGCTGCGTGCAGTCGCTTTCGGCACATCACTGCCCCACGTATTCGCAGGATCGGCCACAGCGATCGCGCTGCCCACGCTGAGCGAACTCCGACTGGAAATTCCTTCGAGCTGGAGCCCAAACTGGGAAAACGCGCTGTCGCAACTCTACTCCCGCGCAGACCACCTGCCCGGGCGATGCGGTCGGGACACACTCAGACTGCTGGCGGAAATTCGGTCGCTCTCCCGCACTGAACCGGGTACAGCTTCCAGTTCCCCCTACGACAACAGCAGTCTCGGTCGCCAACTGAGCGAGATCGAGCAGTTGATTCGCCAGGACCTTGGACTGGAAATCGCTGTGGTCCGGGTCGGCGGCTGGGATTCTCATCAGGCGCAGGTGGAGTCAGTCGAGCCCCTGCTGCAGTCACTCGGGAAGTCCCTGCACGG
>SYLK01000703.1 GCA_005809115.1 Planctomyces sp.
GTCCGAACCTGTCCGCTCCCGGCCCGCAGTTCCAGCGTCCCCTGAGTGATCTCCGCATCGACGTCGGAATATCCCTGCGAAGCCACCTGATGGGCTCGCGCCGTATTGTTGACCGTCAGGCGGTACACCCCGGACGCCGCCGCCGCAGTGGCCGTCGCGGAAACGGCCCGTTCATCGCTGACTGCAACCAGCTGCCGAGTGAACGGGCTGTTCTGAGTGCGGGACAGACGCCCCACGTCGGCCCGCAGTGTCAGCAGCCGAGCTTCCACACCCCGAAATACGGCCTGCTTCTGTTCGACTTCCGTGCGGCGGAGTGTCAGCCGGTCAACCTGCTGCTTCTGAATCTTCAACAGACCGTTGACCAGCGATTCCGTATCGAATCCGCTGACCAGCCCGTCGATGGTAATCGCCATGACTTCCCCCCGCGGCCAGCGATACTGCTGAGCCGCCCGATCACCGACTCTCTCTTCTGAACACTTGCCTCGCCCCGCAACCGGAGTGTTGGCGGCAGCACACCCACCCGGGAATCAGCAGACGGTCCGATCGGGAGACGGGGTTGAACCCGCTCCGACCGGACCGTCCTGAGATCGCTGCGATTACGACTGATGCGAAACTTCTATCGCAGCAGTGACAACACCAGCTGAGGAATCTGGTTGGCGTTTCCGAGCACCGATGTACCGGCCTGGACCAGCACCTGCCCCTTCGTGAACGCCGCGATTTCTTCAGCGAAGTCGGTATCCCGAATCACGGACTCCGCGTTGACGGTGTTCTCGAGCGTCGCCCGCAGGTTATTGGCCGTGGCTTCCAGTGTGTTTGACTGGAACGCACCCAGTGCACCTCGCAGATTCGTGACATCGTTGATGGCTGCATCAATGACCGCCAGGGTGTCCTGAGCCTTGGCTGCGGAAGTCACGTCGATTTCGCTCAGATTATTGAACTGATTCCCGGTAACACCGAATCCGAGGGCATTGGCGTTGACCTTGTTGACCGCGATCTTGGCGGTCTGATTCTGGTTGGCCCCGATCTGAAAGACCAGCGAATTGTCCGTCACGGTGATGTTGCCCTGAGCACCCGTCACTGTGTTGACCGGATTTGCGGCATCGGCAAACTGAATCGACAGCCCCTGGGCCACACCGGAGATCGCCGTCAGCACATTGCCCTTGCCCGTGAACGTCGTGCCGTCAATGGTTCCGATCACGTCCACACCCGAGTCATTGATCAGGGTCGCGCCGAACCCGCTGCTGTTCGCAGCCGCCGCCACACTCGACACAACACTCAGAGCGATATCGGATCCGAAGGCCTGCGAATACAGACGGGTGTTGCCCGCGTTTACGTCCGCCACAACGCCGGTCTGAGCAGTGAATTCATTGATGCGGTTGACAACCTGCGTCTGTGACAGTCCGGCATTCAGCCCGATACTGACGTTGTTCACAATCAGAATCTCGTCGGCCGCCAGGGCGGCACTCTGGGTTGCGGTGGCAGTCGTGGTGGCTCGTTCGCCAACAGTCGTGACAACCGCATTATAAGACCCCGATGCCGTGTCCGAAGTCGCTTTGAGAACGGTGACGTCCGTGTCCGACGCCACACCATTGATACCGGCCGCACCGTTCAGCAGTTTCTTGGTTCCGAACTGGGTGTTGTTGGCAATCCGGTCGATCGTATCGAGAGCATTCGCGATTTCCGCCTGGTTCGCCGCCAGCGCATCCGAGTCATTCACCCCGGAGTTCGCTGAGTCGAGAGCCAGACTTCGCACCTTGACCAGCAACGAGTTGATTTCATTCAGCGCTCCTTCAGCGGTCTGAACCACCGATCCGGCTTTCTCCGAGTTATCAATCGCCTGACGGAGACCAGCAATCTGTGCCCGCTGCTTCTCGGAAATGACCAGCGCCGCCGGACCATCCGCCCCGCGGTTGATCTTGAGCCCCGAAGACAGACGTTCGATCGAACTGGCCACATTCTGATTGGCCCGGTTCAGGTTGTGCTGCGCTGTCAGCGCTGGCACATTATTCGCAATTGACAGTCCCATTCTCCGCCCCTTCGTCGAAAGTGTCGTGTCCCGACCCCGACTTCAGTCGACGGGACTGACCCACAGGAATGTAAACAACCAGCTTCGCCTTCAGACAGGAAAACGTCGCTCCATGCCGCCGATCCGGCCAGCACGCCGGGAAATCCACAGGATTCCTGGTCACCTTCAATCCATTGCCCAAAAGACTGGCTAAACATCCGTGTTCAGCAATGCGTTCGCGGTTTGCTCCGCGACTGCGCGCGTCAGGTAATCGCCTCGCTGCACTCTCACTTTCGCTTCTGCCACAACGTCAGCTCGAACGTCGCTGAATTCACCGAGGTGACTGATCAGTCGTTCGAGTTCTCCGCCACTGGCAGCCCCTCCGAGTTCATTCCCCGCAGAAATCGAGTTCGCACCAGTTCCGACAGCCGCTGCCTCACTCCCGCGAACACCGCTGCGAGGTGCTGCTGACGAACCGGCATTGTGGAATCGATGGATCTGCATGGTTCTGTCTCCCGATGAGAAACCTGAGTCAGAGGCGATTATCGACGCGTGCCGGGAAAACTTGCCCGGAATTTTCAACTCATTAAAGCGCATCGGCCGGCCGATGAGACTGTAACGATCACGCCGATCGTGATGGCCCGCCGTCCCGTTCTCAAGGTCCCCTCCCTGTGCTGGATCGCCTGAAAAGCCAGTTCCGGAAACCCGCTGTCCGCACCGCCTCGATGGTGCTCGGGGCCGTTCTGATGGCGCTTCTCGGGGCCGGCGGCGGCCACTACTTCCTGGCCGGAAAATCCAGCACTCCTGAGGAAAAACCCGCAGTCGCGTCGGAAAACCCGGCTGGGGAACTTCCCGTCGAGGTGCCGACCCCGCACTCCGACGGCGGGGAACCGCAGCTGTTCTCGGACACCAGCTCCGCGAGTCCGGAAAACACAGCACACACTGCCATCCTGCCGGCGGAGATCCCGGACGCGGAGTCGCGGAGTCCGTCGTCTTCGGCCGAGACCGAGTCCCGCATTACAGCCATCATGAGTCAGAGCGATCTCGCCGACGAACACCTCCGCAGCGGCAGCTTCGCCCAGGCCATTCGGATCTATCGACAACTCCGCGAATCGGCAGAAGGCCCCGTCAGTGTGTCACTGCTGTTTCGACTCGCTTTCAGCGCCGAAGCGTCGGGCAACTACGCTGAAGCACTCGATCTGTACCAGCGAATGCCCCGCAGCCACGCGAATCGCGGATGGGCGGGCGTCGCGGCAATGGGTGAGATTCGCTGCCTGACGGCACTCAGGCGATTCGACGTGCTGCAGTCGGAATGGCTCCGCCGGATCGTTCTGGATGAAACCTCGTTTTCCCCGACCATACGACAGGAACTCCTGCACCTGCTGGGTTACAGTCAGTGGCAGCAGCTGGCGGCAGAGAGCACAGGCGACCTCCTTGATGATCGCACCATGGCTGTTCCCGACTGGCAGACCGAACCCCATGAAGTCCTCGATTCCCTGAATGCGCTGCTGCAGGAAGGCAGTCCCCCGGCGGCTCTGCCCGAACTGACTCTGCTCCAGGAAAGCGACCACGACCCGAATGCCGTCTATCTGAGAGTGCACAGCAACCCCGGATCCGTTTCGCAGCTCCTGAGGGCCATCATTCGTCATTGCCGGTTTGAATGTGAAGTCTCCGAGGCTGCCGCGGCGGCAGCCGACAATCGGACGATGCGGATTCATGCCAGCTACCGCAGTCTCAGTCTGCTGCTCGATGGACTGACGATTCCGTTTGGCAACCTGTGGCTGTTACAGAGTTCCCGCCTGACGGTCCTGTCTGCCAGTGAAGTTACCACCGAACAGCTGGAACAGTTCCGCCAGCAGGCGGTGGAGCGACTCCTGCGAACGGCGCTGCTCGAGGCGCCGGATTCCCGTCAGACAGCCGTCAGCCGCGTCGCGCTGGGTGCGTTGCTGTTCCGCTATAACAGTCCCGCCGAAGCCTCCCATATGTTTCGTGTCCAGCTGGATTCGGATCCCCGGTCCAGCATCGAATCCGCCACCGCGTTCAACCTCGGAAAATGCCTGCTGACGCTCCGTCAGTCGCCGGAGGCGCTCCAGGCATTCCTGCAGTGCATCGACGCTGCCGGCGGGGCGGCGGACCTGAAGATCGCAGGCTACCTGTACGCCGGACGGATGCAGATGGAACTGGGCAATGCCACTCAGGCGACATCCACTCTGATGCGTGGACTGGCGCTGAGCCGGGCAACGACACTGGAACCGGCGGCAGCAGTTCTGCTGGCCAGTGACTATCTGCTCATCGGAAATCCTCAGGCCGCCAACAGTGTGCTGATGGATCGCCGGGAAATGCTCGACTCCCGCCCGCACCGCGATGCCGCTGCGTTTCTGTCCGCGGCAGCCAGATTCCAGGCCGCAGTCCTGCCGGATCGCCGGGAACGCGAAGGCCGGGCGGTTGTGACGGCCCTGTCGCATTTTCGCCCTGAGCTGCAGTTTGGCGCCCACTGGAGTCTGCTGGCCGCTGATGCGGCCGACCAGCTGGGACTGACCGCACAAGCCGTCGACTGGTACGTACAGACCCTGCAGCGACTGCCCGGCGAAGGTCTGCGCCAAGAGGCACTGCTGAAACTGGCCGCGATTTATCAGGCTGATGAAAGACTCGCGGAAGCCGGCGAACTGCTGAAGTCTCTGAGCAGCGCTGAGTCCAGTCATCTGACGAATCTGGCCGCTCTCCGAGCAGCGGAACTGGCGCTGGAACAGGGAAATCCGGAAGAAGCTGTCTCACATTGTCGCACCGTTCTCGCCCGTGACACGACACCCGAAGTCCGCCGTGCCTCACTCCGGGTCATGGGACGATCGTACGAACGTCTGCAGAACTACCAGGCCGCTGTCCATTGCTTCGCCGGAACGGTCCCCGCCCCGGAACGCAGTCTGCATCTCGTTCCCGATTCCACAGGAGCCGCGCCGTGATGCATCCGTTCCGGTCAGTCGGACAAACGGAGTCTCCCTGGACGACGCGCGGGCCGATCCCGTGTCGCTGGTCACCGCCGCGTCCGGTGCTCGTGACACGGCTGCTGATCATCGGGCTGTTGTCCCTGAGCTGTTTCACAGCAAGGGCCGACTCCAGCGACGACTGGAAACGTCGCAAACCGTCCGCCGACAACCGACTCTCCTTCCGGCGACTCCCGGCCATTCCCGCCCGCACACCGTCAGTGCGCCGAGTTGCCGCAGAGTTCGCCACTCCCGACCGAAGCGACACGCCGCCAGCGGACAACGGTCTGGCAGCCGGTCGCACGTCTGATGTGCGACCCGGCTCGTCTGCTGCCGATACCGCGCCGAATCATACCGATCCGCAGGATTTGACCGACCCTCCGGCTCCCGCCCCCGAGACCACGGCGGCAAAGAACCGCGAAGACTCGCCTGGTCCGGAGGACTGGATGCTCGAGGCACGACAGCGGGAAAAACAGCTGCGATACCAGAAACTTACAGAGCAGCTGCGCAGCATGATCGACGCCTGGAACGCCGCACAGACCGAGCCAGAGAACACTGCCGCAGGGAATTCCGGAACCGGACCGGTTGTTCCCGCAGACACGGATCCGTCTCTGTCCCAGCCAAAGGAAAACAATCCTGCGGATGGCGGAACGTCTCAGACGCCCGCCGGTGCTCCGGAGGGAGAAGGTGAAAGCGACAAATCTCAAGTGGCTTCGATCAGCGATCCGGTGAATGGGCCGATTGACCGCCTCGCTCTGGCGAATAATCTCTATGCCATCCGTGAGTTTGTCCTCTCCCTGGAACTGTACGAACAGATCGATCAGACATCGCTTTCCCCGGAGGACAGGTTCTGGATCGAGTACCAGATTGCCGGATGCCTGCGAAGACTGAAACGAACAGCGGATGCTCAGCAGCGGTATCGCCGCCTGGCAGGTCAGCCGGATGCCGGCTGGCTGCATGAGCTTTCCCGCTGGTGGCTGGAACGCATGGTCATGCGCAATGAACTGGAAAATGAAATGCGCCAGTTTGACACCGTGATTGCCAAACTCAGGGAGAATCAGAATGTCAGCGCAGCCCGGTGAAGTTCGTCAGCTTCCGCGGCATGAGGCAGCTCTGGCTGCGGCAGTCACCCGCCA
>SYLK01000704.1 GCA_005809115.1 Planctomyces sp.
CTCAGCTGATGGATCGAGCGTGCGGTCATGGTCTTGCCCGTACCGCTTTCGCCCAGGATCAGCACGGTCGTGCGCGTGTCGGCCACACTTTCAATCAGCTCAAACATCCGCAGCATCTGGTAATCCCGGCCGACGATGCTGGACAGGCCGTAACGCTGGGTCAGCTGTTCCCGCAGCTGGCGGTTTTCCACCACGATCTGTCGCTGACCAAGCGCCCGGTCAATCGAAAATCGCAGTTCTTCATCAATCACCGGCTTTGTCAGATAGTCAAAAGCCCCCATCCGAATTGCTTCCACAGCGCTTTCGATGGTGCCGAAGCCGGTCAGGAGAATGATGGCCGTCTCCGAGGCGTGTTCCCTCGCCCAGCTGAGCAGATGAAAACCATCCTGATCGGGCAGATTGACATCACAGACCACGACTTCGAACGGAAACTCTTCCATGCGTTCGATGGCATCGCTGCAGTTCGATGCGGTTTCGGTGCGGTGGCCCAGACTCCGGAGGTAGTCGGCCATGGCGTTCTGAATATGACGATCGTCATCAACAACCAGCAGTGAACCAGACGTGCCGCGTGCCATAAAACAAGTCCCCCCCGGGATGAATCAGGATGTAAGTGGCACCGACAGCCTGCGTCACGGTATGGCCGGACGGCAGAAGCAGAACAGGATGTGGTACCGGGCTGCAGAAACGTCAGACGACCAGTACGGAACCCGAACCGGGGCATTCCGTGCACATGTGACGATCCGTAGCCGCATGTCGACTGAACTCGGAGAGGGGATCTCGCGATATCTGCAACAGTATTCTGCAATCCCGGCAACAGTCGGATGAATCGCGTCAACAGCGTGGCGAATTCGATACGCCGGGATGTTTCCTCCCACAGTGTCGGCAATCTCGCTGCAGTCGCTCTATTCGTCATCGCTGGCGGGCGACGTGGCTCAGGTTTCCAGCGGTTCGATCGACTGTCCATCATCGATCTCAAGGCGACAGTCCGGCAGGCTTTCGAGGAACAGGCGGCCGTACGGTTTGGTGAGCACTCGCGGGTCCAGAATCACCACGCGGCCCGTATCCTCACGGTGTCGAATCAGGCGTCCAAAACCCTGTTTCAGCCTGATGACCGCTTCAGGGATCTGATATTCACGGAACGGATCCCCGCCCCGGCTGCGAATTTTCTCGAGACGGGCTTCCAGCAGCGGGTGGTCCGGGACGCTGAACGGGAGACGAGGAATGATCACGTTCTGCAGAGCTTCACCGGGCACGTTGACACCCTGCCAGAAACTGTCCGTGCCGAACAGGACCGCGCGAGGGTCGGTGCGAAAGCGGTTGAGCAGAACCGTGCGTGGAATTCCTTTTCCCTGGCAGTACAACGACAGGTCGTTCTCCGCCAGCCATCCCGTCAGGCGTTCAGCACAGAACTGCAGCATGGCATAGCTGGTGAACAGGACGAAAGCGCGTCCGGCCGTATCGCTCAGATGCTGCTGCAGCCGTCGGCAGACTTCCTGTTCAAAGGCACGCGGCTGCGCTGCCGGGTCAGGCATCCCGGCAGACAGGATCAGACGCGCCTGGCGGCGAAAATCAAATGGGCTTCCGAGACGAATCTCGTCGCCCTCCGAAAGCCCGATGCGCGTCCGAAAGAAGGCAAAATCCTTCGCCCCTGTAGCCAGCGTGGCGCTCGTCAGAATGACGGAGGGAACCGCGCCAAACAAATGTTCCCGCAGGATGGCACCAACTTCGATCGGTGCACTCATCAGGCTGATTCGCTCCCGGTGTGTCCCCGCGTGCTCAACCCAGTAGACGGAGTCCTCGGCCTTCTGTTCGGACCACGCTGTCAGCCGAGTTGCCAGAATTCTGCAGCGTTCAGCCGAAGAATTCAGTTCCACCTGATCGGACTCCTGAGTCTTCGTCTCCGCTGCATGGCTCAGCATCGCGGCCAGATGCAGCAGCTCCGGCGATACCTGATTCGGCAGCTCGACTCGTCGTTCCAGCCGCCCATTGGATCGGCAGAATCGGTCGGACCATTCGTGAATCGACTGAAAGTGGTTTCTGGCGAGCGTGCGAATCGTCTGCACGAGCTGCTGCGCCTCCTTGAGCTGATGGACAATCAGCAGTCCTCGCAGCGTGTGGTCATTGTACAGGCGGTTCAGCAGATAGTTCACCTGACCTTCCGAAATGCTCAGTCCCAGATGATCGGCAGCGACGGATTCCATCGTATGCGCTTCGTCGAAAATCACCGTGTCGTAATCCGGCAGCAGTGCCGCACCGTCTCGCCTGAGCGCGAGATCAGAGAAGAACAGGGCGTGATTGACGATCAGGAGATCGGCGTTCCACACGCGACGCCGTGCGCGAAAGTAAAAGCACTGGTCATAGGTGGGACACTTTCTGCCGAGGCAGTCACCATGCTCGCTGGCCACTTCGTCCCAGACGTCCGACTGCACAGGGAACGAGATATCTGACCGGCTGCCATCGCTCGTCCTGGCGGCCCAGCCCCGAATCTGAGCCAGATTTCTCTGCCCTTCATGCTCGAACAGCAGTCGCTGTGACGAACGCTGCACTGCCTTGTCCAGCCGTCTCAGGCTGATGTAGTTGCCCCGACCTTTCACAAGGACGGCGGAAAATTCAACCGGCAGCACCGACTGCAGAAACGGAATATCACACGTCATCAGCTGCTCCTGCAGGCTGATCGTGTGAGTCGACACGATGATCCGGCGTTTCTTCTGTTCCCGTCCCGACGCCCCTTCGGCCGCCCGGCGGCCCACTGACAATCCCTCCGGATGGTCCTCAACGCCGTGCGGCCCGGAATCGGATAAGGCAGCGGCCGGCTGTGACTGTGCCGCCAGGATCGCCGGAACCAGATAGGCGAAACTCTTGCCGACACCGGTCCCGGCTTCCGCGATCAGGTGCCGTCGAGCCGCGATGGCGGATTCCACCGCGCGCGCCATCTGCAGCTGCTCCGGACGTGACTCATAGCCGGCAAGCCGCCGCGCAATCGCACCGTTGACTCCCAGAACATCGTCCGCCGTACTGACCGATCGTGTCATGAATTCCCTCAGGTTCGCCGTGACCCGGGTTCACAGACGACAAGGTCGTGCGCTGTGACACAATGCCGGTGAATCATGGCAAACGCGACATCGTCCGGCAGCGGTGCTCCGCTGCGAAAGTCTTCGATCTGCTGATGCAGACGCGTGGAAAACTGCTCCGGCTGCCCGGTGGCCGCCCGAAGCATCCTGAGTCTCTGCTGCTGTTCCACGGTTTGTCCCTGTCCCGAATGCAGGCGGGAAAAACCGCTCGTGCAGATGAGCAGCGTTTCACCGGCTGCAATCTGCACCTCGGACTCCCGATACCCCCCCGATGACATTCCCAGCGGCGGACCAGTGATCATGTCGTCCCGCACCCCGTCGACCATCCCATGTGCAGCGCGAAAGATCTCGCAGTCACCGGCAACCGACAGAAGCGCTGTGCTTCGCTCGGGGTCAATGATCATCAGAGCGACTGAGATACCCAGCGGGATTTCGGTCATCCGACGCTGCAACTGATCGGCCGACTGCTGGAGCGCGCACGCTGCGGAACCAGTGGCCGTGATGGCTTCGGCGATGACCCGGGACAGAATTGTCATCAGCACGACTGCGTCGACGCCGCACCCCGGCACATCAATCAGAACGACAGCCGTGCGACCGTCACTGAGAGAAATATAGTCCACAACGTCACCACCCACTGCGGGCGCCGCCAGCACCTTGTGCTGCACCAGAAATCCGGGAATCTCTGGTGCCTGGACCTGCCTGAATCGCGCGCTGATTTCGTACGCCGTCGCAGTGGCCCGAACGCACGCCGCACGCTCCGTGGCAATCTTCGTCTCGGCTGCCATTTCCAGTGCAAACGCCATGACCTGACTCAGTATCACCAGTCGCTCCAGATCACCGCGATCCGGCGAACGGCTCGTGAGACTCGTATCGAGCTGCACTGCACCAAAGGCAGTGCCTGTGACAGACAACAGCGGCGCCGCGAGAATCGACCGAGGTGCCAGGTCACTCAGTCCGGGCTGCGGCTCGTCATTCGTCCGACGGTGATCGAGATACAGGAGGGCTTCGGGATAATCGATGACTCGCTGCAGCAGCGGCAGGCACAAATTGATCGCTGCTCCCGGACGGCGGTCCATGGCCGCCAGAACCCGCAATCCGCCGGGATTTCCTCCCGTCTCCACCACGGCGAATCCTTCAATCGCCGGAAACATCTCCAGCAGCTTCTCGAGCGATGCCGCCAGCACGTCACTCACCTGAATCATCCGCCGCAGGGACTGCAGCAACTGAAGTGAATGCGTCAGTTTTCTGGGGGCCTCAACCGTAATCAGTGGAACCAGAGCATCAGCCGTTGCGGGAATCGTCGCCAGAATTCGCTTTTCATTGATCGCTCCGGCTTCGCCCCCCTCGAAAAACACCTTGTCTCCCGCACGGACGGCCTGCCGATAAATCGAACCTGCCGATTCCGAACTCGGGTCCGAACAATTGATCGGCACCGGCCGGTGACGCCACGTTCCCGACGGGTCCTCCAGACTCTGCTCCAGACTGAAGAGAAATCTCGTGGTCGAAAACTCGATCTGATCGCCGTCGCGCAGCAGTTCCCGATGCTCGATCCGTTTTCCGTTGACCAAAGTCCCGTTTCGGCTCTGGCTGTCCTCCAGAAAGAATCGCGAACCTTCCTGAATGATCCGGGCATGATGGCGACTGACAGCCGGCGAATCGAGCTTCAGCTGGCAATCAGAATCGCGCCCCACCACAATCACCGCCTCGCTGAGCGCAAACGGGGCACCTGTCCCATTGTTTTCCAGGATCTGCCGCAGAACCGCCATCGGAATGCAGGCCTTCGTGTGAATGTCTCTCGCTGTCGTAAACTGCTAGTCTAAAAGGAAAACCCGTCCAGACTCAATCAGGATTCAATTGAATTTCGAATCATTCTCCGCCCATAATCTCAGATGTCTCCCCCACAGGCGGATACACCACAAGTATGTCCATGAAGGCGTTCAGTTTCACGATCATGCTGCTGGCAGGCGCCGGGGTGCTGCACGCGCAGCAGCCTGTCAGCTTCAGTCGTGATGTGCTGCCAATTCTGGCTGCCAACTGCTTTTCCTGCCATGGTCCGGACCCCTCCAGTCGCCGATCCGAACTGCGGCTGGACGACCGGGACAGCGTGCTGAAACAGCTCTCACTGAACGATCCACCAGACAGCGAATTGCTCCGTCGGGTACGATCTGACGACCCCGAGGTCGTCATGCCGCCTCCGGGAAATCAGAGACAGCGTCTCACCAGATCTCAGGCAGACGTGCTGGAACTCTGGATCCGTGATCAGGCCCCATGGACGCGACACTGGGCCTTCGAACCACCC
>SYLK01000705.1 GCA_005809115.1 Planctomyces sp.
ACACCGGACAACGGAACCTGCACCTGAAACTCACAGCACGCCCCGCCCTCCCGACACCGACTGCGAAACTTTACCGGCACGCCCAGCACCTGCTCCAGCACCTGACGCTCAACCTGACAGATCCGGTCATCAATGTCCGCCAGCAATGGGAACGGACATGACGTCTCTCGCAGAATGTGCAGCCCGCCCGGATGATCACTCTCCACATTGAATCCACTGGTCCGCATCTCTCCCGCCAGATGGTCGACACGCTCACTGATGCTGCGGGATGAGGATTCGCGGCTGCCAAGCCGGGCCGCCAGAGAATTCTTCACACGCTCAAGCAGCCGCTCGCGTACGTCAGAATCCTCAAAACCACTGATCGCCTCCCACATCACCACAGCCAAGGCACGGTAGTTCTCACCCAGAGCATGCAGGCCTTCGGGTGTCACCCGGTACAGGTGACGCGGGCGACCACGAGTCTGACTCTGCAGTTCGCAACACAACAATCCTGTCAGCTCAAGCCGAGAAATTCTCTGCCTAATCGCCGTCCGAGTGATCCCGAGCAACCGACACAACTGATGCACATCGGCCCCGCCGGAGCGATGCAGGTATTCGAGAATTTCGCGGTCGCGATCGTCAGACAGTGACACCGACATAGCGATCCCCCCCCGATTCTCGCGCCGTCCCGGCACCTGGTTGCCAGGAATTGAAGTCGTACCACGTTGTCCTTGTCGACTCGCTGGATCATAGACATTTGAGAATATTTGGCAATTCAAAATGCCAAATATGTCCGTTGATTCCTGGGAGCGGCAAGTCCGAGCTGTCCACTGCGATGGTAGTGAACGTATGTTCTAATATCGCCGCCCTGTTGTGCTGACACAACATTTGCAGCCTGTTCGTGTTGTTCACACCACACGTCCATGCGGGAATCCCTGACTGAGTGGGTGCGACGTAACAACATTCACCAGAATGAGTTAGGTGCAATCACCAGGAAATCGTGCTGCGATTTCTTCACAATGGCTCAGCGTTTGCAATTGTTCCCCCGAGAACAACGTCTTCTCAGTCCGACAAAATGTGCCGCCTCACCGTTTACTCCAGGGACAATGACTCCAATGAGTTCACGCAAACGTCAGCGACTGGTGATTCGCACGGAGGACGACTTCGCGATCGTCTCGCTGGAAGACATGGAAATCTGGGACGGAGCGGATCTGGCATTGCTCCGAGAAGCGATGACCGGGCTGATTGAACAGGACGGATCGCGAAGCCTGGGAGTTGACCTGTCCACGGTGAAATACATCCCCAGCGGTTTCTTCGGGATGCTTTTCGAATGGTACGACGCCGGCGTGCGGATCCGGCTCTATTCGCCGCAGGACAATGTGGCTCAGATGTTGTGGTTCCGGATGTTCTTCGAACATGACGGCAATGACACCTACCGGCTGTCAGACGAATCTGTCCGGGACAATACTCCCGGGGAACAGGTCGAGTACCACCGGCGATGTTTTTCCGGAGTGGATGGCAGCCCCGAGAACGACGAAGACGTCATGGCGATTATCAAAGCCGTACGATTCGGCGTCCGGACACCTGAGAAGTGCCGCCAGGAATCAGTCAACCCCTGACTGCCAGGCCGCACGAGGCAGCGGTACCACGAGACACCGGTACCACGAGACAGACTCTGGTTCCCCGGAATCGGGGTGCTCTCACGATCCGGATCCGGGTGATCACGATCCGGATCCGGATGATTCGGTGGACAGCGGCCCGGTGCTGGCTTCGGCCGTGCTGGCCGAAGCACGGGGGATGAGCTTGTCCAGGATCCCGTTGACGAAGCTGGCCGACTGTTCCGTCCCAAAGTCCCGCGCCATCTCGATGCACTCGTTCAGAACCACAGCTGCCGGTGTGCCGTACTGTTCCATCTCAAACAAGCCCAGTCGCAGTACATTGCGATCTGTGATGGTCATGCGCTCGAGTCGCCAGTTGGAAGCCGTGGCCCGAATCCGGCGGTCCAGCTGTTCGCGGGCCTGAAGCACACCGCAGAACAGCTTCCAGGCGAAATCCGACAGCGCCGGGTTGTTGAGTTCCTGGCGGATCGAGTTTTCGATCCGCCGCAGATCTGCGTCCGGATTCTGGTCGACCAGATATAACATCTGCATAACCTGTCGTCGCGCGTCGCTGCGTCCGGCCATCAGGGATTTCATTCAAGTGAAAAGGGGCAGAGCCACAGGCTGGTCTCTGCCGGGAACAGGATTGTGAAGACACCATGGTTACGTGGCCGGGGCGTTCAACCGACGGCCACGCCGATCCTGGTGACGAGGCTGGCCATCTCAATGGCGGCCAGCGCAGCTTCGACGCCCTTACTGCCGGATTTTCCTCCGGCACGATCCAGTGCCTGTTCCAGCGATTCGCAGGTGATCACCCCGAACGTCACCGGCACACCGGTTTCTCGCATGACTCCCATAATACCGGCTGCCACCTGGCTGTTGATATATTCGTGATGTGACGTGGATCCCTGAATCACGGCCCCGAGGCAGATAACGGCTGAGTACCGGCCGGATCGCGCCAGCAGCGAAGCGGCCAGCGGAATCTCGAATGAGCCGGGCACCCAGGCAACGGTGATGTCGTCTTCGGCACCGCCCATGCGTGTGATCACGTCACAGGCACCGTCGACCAGGCGTCGTGTGACCAGGTCATTGAAACGGGAGACAACGATGGCAAATTTCCTGCCTGTGGCAGTCAGTTCGCCCTGAAGTGATTTGGGCATGGCGGGGGCAGCAGTCGGGTCGGGTGGAGGCGGGGTGATCAGTCAGCGGTCTGACAGCAGGTGACAGAGGCAGTTTTCAGGCGGAATTCATGGACATCAGCAGTTCCGCATTGCTTCGGGTGCGTTTCATCCGATTCACCAGAAGATCCATGGCCTCCACGGGGTTCATATCGCTCAGAACCCGGCGGAGGACCCAGGCGAGTCTGAGTTCGTCTTCGTTGAGCAGCAGTTCATCACGGCGAGTACCGGAGCGATTGACATCAATGGCTGGCCACACGCGCCGATCCACCAGCCGCCGGTCCAGATGCAGTTCGGTATTTCCCGTTCCTTTGAATTCC
>SYLK01000706.1 GCA_005809115.1 Planctomyces sp.
ATTGGGAATCGGCCTGCCGCCGGCGTCAACGGGAACGGGATTGAAAAGCATGAACCAATCCGACCGCATACTGGAAAGGCGACGCGTGGCTGCGGTAATATCTGCCGACACGGCCCGAATCGCCTGAGGACCGGCCAAAAAGTCAGTTGAACAATTTTTCTGGTCAGGGAAGCGCAGCGCCCCCTGACCAGAATCACGCTGGTGTGTGACAGCGGCTGGCCCTGAATGTTTCGTTTTGACTTTAAAAATGCTGCATGAAATCATCGGCCAGCTGATGAACTGATCCAGCGAATCCGAATTCGAAGCACAGGATTCATGCGGCCGAAGTTTTCCTGAGTTTGTTCAACTTGTTTTTGGCCGGTCCTTACTACGGTGAGTCCGATCACGCTGCGGTACCGGATCATGTCATGAATGGTCAGGCAATTCTTCCTCCGCCCTTGCTTTTGACAGCAAGTCCGGGCGACGTGCCGCCAGCGAGATCGCTCGAGGGAATTCTGAATCCACGGCCTTCCGAAAGATACCATCTGCGAATGACGACAGTACGAAGAATCGGAAACAATCCACGCTGGTCGGACATCGTGATCCACGCCGGCACGGCCCGCTGGGTCGAAGTTGCAGAAGACCGGCATCAGGGTGTTGCCGGACAGATCTCTCAGATCTTCGCGCAAATCGATGCCACTTTGCTGAGTATCGGAAGCAGCCGGGCGGACCTGCTGCAGATCCAGATCTACCTGTCCGACCTTGCAGACGCTGCGGTCCTGAACGAGCTGTGGGATGCCTGGGTTCCGGCCGGTCATCCGCCGGTGCGAGCCTGCGTCGGAGTGCAGCTGGGGCCCGGCTGCCTCGCGGAAATGATCATTCTGGCGGCCGCACCCGCCGAAAGCACCGACTGAAACCCGGCAGAGTTTCACGGTTTCTTCCTGGCAGGCAGGCTGCCCGCGCCGCTATGATGCAAAACCATGTCGGGCAGTGTTCTCCTGCCTGTTCTCCGCTGTCTGTCCTCCCACGGAGTCATCGTGATGTTCTGGGCGATCCGAATGCTGTCAGCCGCCATCCTGGTGTCAGCCGCCATACTGCTGCCGCCGGTGTTGTGTTCCTGCAGCGAACTGCTGGCGAATGACGAGAAGTGGGTATCACTCTTCGACGGCCGAACACTTGCCGGCTGGGAACGAGTGGGTAACGAAAACAGCATCTGGAAGGTTCAGGACGGGGCGATGACAGCGTCCGGACCGGCTTCGATGCTGGTCTGCACTCAAGGGCCCTACCGGAATTTCCGATACCGCGCTGAAGTGATGATCAGCGACGGAGGTAACTCGGGACTGTATTTCCGCACCACGCGCAAGCCGGGTTTTTCGGACGGCTACGAAGCACAGATTGACAGCACGCATACGGATCCAATACGCACGGGTTCACTTTACGGCATGTGCCACGTTTACAAACGGCTGGTTGAACCGGAGACATGGTTCACGTACGAAATTGAAGTCCGGGACGACGTCTGGCGCGGACGGGATGTGACAAGAATCAAAATCACAGTCAACGGTGACGAGCTGTACGAACATCTGGATTTCACTCAGGCATTTCGCGAAGGACATTTCGCGTTCCAGCACCACGATCCGGAGAGCCGCGTGCAGATTCGGAAGGCTGAAGTCCTGGAACTCGCCGCGAAACCCGCTCAGTGATCCGTCTCCCTCGACACCCTCAACCGGCCTGGCGGCCACGGAGGATTTTGTCAGGGGTTCTCAGAGAAATCCTTGACGGCGTTGGGTGAGGGAGTCGGTGGCCAGGGTGATGGGCAACGACGCACCGGGATCCTCCACGCAGCAGTCGCGCAATCGCAATCCCTCTTCCGCCATGCGGGCTCGTGTCGGCAGATCCCGCGGCAAATGCTGACAACACAGGTCTCCCAGCAATGGGCGAAGGAATATCAGTCGGGCACAGCCGGTGGAGTCAGTGATTCGTACAACCGAGCCAGCGGCAGCAGAATCTGCTCAAGTTGTCGCAGATACTCGGCTTCTTCCAGTTCGGCACTGCGATCGCGAAGTTCTGCCAGCCGGGCCTCGAACTGATCGCGAATTTCGCGCTGTTCGGGCGTCAGCGCGGACTCTTCCTGACTGCGTACAAGGTGTCGCCGGCCAGCGACAGCTCCGTCAATCCCGGGCGCTTTCGCCGCGTTCTCTTGCGCGCTGATGCCTGCGAACTTTTCAGCACGAGTTCCCTGCCGGTCGCCATTGTCATCCAGCAGCGAATGTTCCGTCGCCAGACGCCCCTCTCCCACATAGAAGTCGGCCGTGCGCCGAGCCGCAAACAACCATGCTTCAAGGAGAGACGTCTGGCCGTCCCGGTCGATGTCTGCCTCAAGACCTGCGATCGCCTGTGACATGGCGTCGCCAAACCGAGAAAACTGCACCTGCTGCCCGTCCTTCGTGGCGGTGATGACGATGCGATTCTCACCGCTGAGCGCGTTCAGAAACGGCCCGCTGCAGGAAGAGCAATCGATCAGATGGACCGGCCGCTGAACGCCGTCACACCATTCACGCAGCTGGTCGGCCGTAAGATCCGGACCTCGCAGACTGAATCCGGCCGAGCGGGTATCGAACGTGCCATGCCCGATCAGAACCAGCCACAGCGGCTCTGACGTCGCTCG
The DNA here is from genome assembly GCA_005809115.1 of Planctomyces sp. Taxonomy (GTDB): domain Bacteria; phylum Planctomycetota; class Planctomycetia; order Planctomycetales; family Planctomycetaceae; genus F1-80-MAGs062. The sequence continues at coordinate 2,645 of SYLK01000706.1, forward strand.
CTGTCCAGCCTCCTGAACCGCGCGCTGCAGGAGTTCGAGATCCGGGATTGATGCCTCCGAATTCCCCGTCGAAGCGGTCGCAGCAGCAGGCACGTGTTCAGCAGATTTCTGTCCCGGCGACGAGCTGACATGCGCAGCCTTCCCGATCACGTTGTCTTTCAGTCCAATCAGAGTGCAGGCGGCAGAACCCCGTTCGGCAGCGTCCTTCCAGCGTTCCGCCCATCGACGAAACTGCTGTCCATAGTCCGGCATGCCTTCAGCACCGACAACGACGATCACGGTCTGTCGCGCTGTATTCGATGGCTCGTCGTCAGCCTCCGCGGTACATCCAGTCACGACCACCGCGAACAGCATCAGGTACCCGGCCGTGACAGAGCCCGGGAAGGCGCGACCCGAGAAACGCTTCATGGCAGTCCCTTTCGCCTGCGCAGCGTCCATTCCCCCACAATGCAGCCGACGGCAGCCAGAAATACCGACCACTGGTGCCAGATCGGCCACGACCAGCTCTCGCTGACAGGAACATCACTCTGAGGCAGACGATCGACGAATTGATCCAGACGGTCTGCGGAAACCAGCTCCCCGCCTGAGATACCGGCCACGCGCTGCAGAAATTCCTGATTGACACTGACGGACTGCATTTCCTCCAGGTCCGGCTGACTGGCCCAGCCGGTGGTGGTTGACAGGGTGCTGGTCGAAGAACCCGTATCACCGGACACGGTGGCGTTTCCCCGCACAATCGCCGTCGCTTCCACGATCCACGGCCCGGCCAGAGGCGCCGCCACCACGGCCTCGAAGTGTCCCGCCCGCAACTCCGCCGGTTCACCTGCCAGCTCCAGCAGTTTTCCATTGGGATCCGTCACGCGAAATCGCACTTCGGCATTGTCCGCCATATGAAAATCCAGCCCCCGCACCACGGCCGTAACTCGCACAGTCCCGATGCCCGAACTCGGCTCGGGGCGGACTGAAACATCCAGTCGCTGCGGAACGTCTGCCACAAGCCAGCGGAGCATCTGACGGCAGGCGCGTGACTGGTCACTGAGATCTTCTGCGGTGCGAACCTCTGTGGCGGCCATAGCAGCCGAGTCACCGGCACCGGGAGTTCCGACGCGTCCGGTGGAATTCGGATTCCCGCGGAGTTGATCCAGACCTTCCCGCAGGCGCCAGCGCCAGA
>SYLK01000707.1 GCA_005809115.1 Planctomyces sp.
GGACATCTGGTAGTATTGATCCTGCGTCCAGCGCTCGAATGGATGGTCGTGGCACTGGTTACAGTTGAACCGAGTTCCCAGGAAGACCTGTGTCATGTTCTCCATCACCAGTTTCGGCTCCCGCGCGATCCGGAAGTAACTGGCAGCCGGGTTCTCCAGAGTACTGCCGGACGCCGTCATCAGGCGCCAGGCGAACTCATTGTACGGCATGTTGGAAGCCACTGCCTGACGAATCCAGTTGCGGAACGCCCAGACACCTTTTTCCGAGATGGTCTTTCGACGGGACAGCAGCAGATCACTCCACTTCAGGGTCCAGTGATCGATTCGGGCCGGACTGTTCAGCAGTCGCTCGATCTGAGCCAGCCGTTTCAACTGAGTCTCGGCGGGATCGTCCAGGAACTGCTGGATCTCCTCCCGCGTGGGAGCGATACCGGCCACGTCCAGCGAAACACGTCTCAGAAACTCGGCATCATCGGCAAGGCCGGAGGGCAGGATCTTCATCCGCTGCAACTTGCTGTTCACGAGCGTGTCAATGAAATTATGCTCGGCAGAAGCGACCCATTCGTACCCTTCGCGATTTCCCAGAATGGCAACTGGCGCGGCGGCGTAGTGCCCTTCGTACCGTACCAGGGCCGCAGCCTCGCCACGACGGACTCCTGTGATCAGCCCCTGTCTGGCAACCGTGGCAACTTCAAAATTGCTGGTCTCGAAAATCGACTCGCGGGTGACGTCGCGGGTGGATCCGTCGGAATAGACGGCCTCGACGATGAGCTGCTGCTGATCACCGCGCCCCGGCAGCAGCGGCGTCGGCGGATAAACACGAATCGACGTGACTCGGGCCGAATCCGGGCTGTAACGGCAGCCCTCGGCAATCCACTGCTCAATGACCCTGTATGCCCGCGACTGCTCGTCGAACAGAAATCCACCCTCGTGCGGCACACCCTGGGTCGGCTTGAGCAGCATCAGACTCTGCGATGGTTCCGACCGATTGAAGCGGCGTCCGGAGATGTCGTCCACCAGCGCACGGTAGTCGTACAGCGAGTCGTAGCCACGCAGCGACAGCTTGAACCCGTTCTTGCCGCTCTGAGATCCGTGACAGGTGCCCTGGTTACAGCCGATTCTGCTGAGTATCGGATTGACCTCGCGAATGAAGTCCACGGGCACCGGTTCAGCGGACACCACGGTGACGGGAAGCTTGATCTGATGACCACCCGCCGAAACAGTCACTGATCCTTCCCCGACCATGGCGGGAACGACATAACCATCGCCGTCAATTCGGCAGCAGCCGGGGTCCGCCTGGAGCTGTGCAGCAGCGCTCAGGTCGGTCAGCTGACCGTCCGCTGACACACCCGTCACGATCACTCTTCGCGAATCCCGGATGGAAGTCAGCACCAGCCGCGGCGGATAAACTTCGACCTTCTGAAACGTCCGGTCCGGGGGCGATGCGGCTGAGTCTTCCGCCGCACGGCCTTCCGCCGGTGAACTCTGACCGACAGCGACGGCAGACAGAACCACTGCCAACAGAACGACGCACTGTCTGAAACTGACCTGGAATGTCCGGCGCATGGCGTTGCTGGCTCCTGAAAAAAAACGGCGCTGTGTTCCTGAACCCTACCGCCGGGCCGTGGCATTCTGGTTCAGCGGGACCGCTGAAAACTGGCGTTCCGCCTGCCCCGTCCCGGCATTGTAAAGTCGAATGATTCCGTCAAACCCCGAAATCGCGACCTGTTGCGCATCCGGACGAAAAGCCACCGCAAACACCGGACCGGTCACGTCCGGCAGATCCGTGGTCTTCGTCGCATCTTCCGTGGAATAGATCCTGGCCGCACCGCCTGTGGCAGTACTGGAACCACAGATGAACCGATCCCCGCCAGGGGCCACGTCGAGATCGCAGATGCGGCCGGGCAGCCCCGGAAAACCGCGTATCAGATTGAAGTCGTCACCGATCTGCCGTGCCTGGACACGAAAGATCCGATACAGCCGCGGCTCTCCATCCGCGCCTGCGGCAAATACCTCGTCGCGAGTCGGATGGCGCTGAACATCGGCCAATCCGCCCTTAAGTGCTCCAGGGGTTATGCTCGTAATGTTGTCTACAAACTGGCCCGTAGTCAGGATCGTCAGCTTCATGCTGCGGTCACGGCTCACACTGATGACGTGGTCGTTTGCCAGCGAAAATGTCGTCCCATGGACCCAGTCGGCATGCGCATCCATTCGCATCACGATTTCTCCCGTTGACACCTTCACGGCACGAAGACTGTTATCCGCCCCGCCAAACGCGACCAGGGTTCCGTCGGAACTGAACGAGACACCGAACAGCGTGTCATGTGAGACCGTCACGGAATGCAGCAGGGAACCATCGGCGACCGACCAGAGCTGCAGTTCCCCAAACAGCGCCGGAGTTCCACCGGCCGCGGCCAGCACGGTGCCGTCCGGTGAAAAACTGACGGACTCAATTCGTTGTGAACGCCCGATCAGTCGCCGCGGCAGTTGTGCTGGTTCCGAAAGCGAATGCAGCAGGACTTCATGATACCCGCTGACGGCC
>SYLK01000708.1 GCA_005809115.1 Planctomyces sp.
CCGATGATTTCATGCAGCAATTGTACGGCCACAACGAAACATTCAGGTCCAGCCGCTGTCACACACCAGCGTGACTCTGGTCAGGGGCGCTGCGCTTCCCTGACCAGACAATTTGTTCAATTGATTTTTTGGCCGGTCCTACCGCTACGGCCTGGTCGGCTTCGAGTCGTTTCAGGCACACCCGTGACAGCAACCCCGCCCCCCGGCAGTTGTTGCCCTGGACGTCCGGCACGGCACACACAGCGGCCCCCCGCAATGCGCGAACCGGAAATCCCCTGACCGCTATCATCGGAATTCCGGACACGGCTGCGTCAACCGATTTCCGAACTACTGCCGCTGCCGACGGAACCGTCTGCGGACGTCCGGAATGTCGCCGCAGCGTCTCCAGGGTCGTCCCGGCAACCCATCCGGTCAGGCGGCAGATTTCGGCAATGCGACGCCCGCCGGTCAGCGTGGTCGACAGGAGCGCGGATTCAGGCACAGACGGGTCAGATCGAGTCGCTCGCAGTACCAGCGGTCAAGGCAGACCTTGTGATCCGAAATGTCATCAATGTGGTCGGCGTACCTCTCGGTCACTCCGCAGCAGTGACAGCCGGTCAGTGACAGACCGCAGCTCAGGAGCAACAGCGCCCACACGTTTCGCATCTCTGCCTCCTCACTGTCCGACGCGCCGGCACAACATCCGTGCTGATGACTTCCAGACGACTCCTGGTATGGCATCGTGAATTTCCGTGGCCGGTCTTCAGGTCGCTCACGGGTGACCACGCGGGAAAAGACGGAACCGGCGGGATGGCTCTGACAACCGTTGTATTCCGACAGATCTGCCATGGACGGCTGCTGCAGAAACTGCGCGACTGCGGGAAACCGGGCCGCTGGGTTCCGGCCGACTGCCGGAAATGTGCTGCGTTTCCTATTGTGATTCGTCTGCATTACAACCAGCGTGAATCTGATCCGGTGGAGATGTCTGCCTGTGTTCTGACAGTCTTTTTTTTCCGCTGCGGGGGGCCGCCACATGGCGATCTGTTCATTGCCGCTCAGCTACTGTACGAACCTGCATCCAGGTCGCACCGTGAATGAGGTGATCGAAGGGCTTTCGACTCATACGGCGGAGGCCCGGCGACTTCTGAACGTACCGGTTGCGGCCGGGCTCTGGCTGTCGGCGGACGTGGCGAATCAGGTCACGGAGCAGCCCGATCAGCTGGAGCGAATGGCGCAGATCCTGTGGGAGCACGACCTCTGCTGCTACACGCTGAACACATTTCCCTATGGGGATTTTCACCACGAACGCGTCAAGGAGCAGGTTTACCTGCCGGACTGGACGAGTCGCCGACGGGTTTCCTATACGGAGCAGTGTGCCACGATCCTGTCGCAGCTGCTGCCGGAGCGGGGCGAGGGCAGCCTTTCAACGGTTCCGCTGGGAGGCCGGATGAATCCTCATGGTCCCGAATTTCACGCGGTCTGTCTGAGTCACCTGATCCAGTTTGCGGGATTTCTGAAACATCTGTATGAGACCACCGGGCGGCAAATTCGGCTGGCGATTGAACCGGAACCGCTGTGCGAGCTGGACAGCACCCCGGCGCTGACCGTTCCGATATTTCAGCGGCTGTTTGAGATGGCCGAAGCCCGGGGATGTGAAGCCACCGTGCGGGATTATATTGGACTGTGTTTCGACGTCTGTCACCAGTCCGTGCTGTTTGAAGACATGAGTCAGTCGATCGATCTTCTGAACCGGACGGGCATCCGGATCAACAAGGTGCACATCACGAATGCCGTGGAGCTGACTGATCCGGCGGGCAATGCGGAGGGGCGCGAAGCACTGTGCCGTTTTGCGGAGCCGCGTTACCTGCACCAGACCTTTGCCCGATTTGCGGATGGGCAGACGAAACACCGGCTCGATCTTCGTCCCGAGGACATTTGCCGGCAGCCTGCCGATGAGTTCCTTGAGGCGGCAGCCTGGCGAGTCCATTTTCATGTGCCGGTGTTCGCAGAGCAGCTGGGACCGCTGCGGACAACGCGTCCGGACCTGTGTGCGGCACTGCACCGCATCGCGCTGCTCGACTACGCACCGCAGCTGGAGGTTGAGACATATACCTGGCCGGTGATGCCGGGGACGGCGGATACCGCCGAGTCATCGCTGGGCGATCGGATTGCCAGGGAGCTGTCATCGGCCTATGACATCCTGAATGACATCGGAGCGGCCTGAGGGCAGTCGGCGGCAGCCGCGACTGGTGTCCGAGACGTTCGCCGACGGAATTTCCGATGACGGACCCGGGGGTTCGGGAGGATCGGTCGGGCGGGATTCGGTTTCCCGCGGCGGTTGTTGCCTGTCGAAATCTGCGTTAATGTGTCGCAGCAGTCGCGAACATGACGGCTGAGGCGGACCTTGGGTTTTCGGGAGAAAAGCTGGTGGCAGAGAGGCTCACAATTATTGGATCGGGTCCCGCGGGCTGGACGGCGGCGATTTACGCAGCGCGGGCGACGCTCGATCCGCTGGTCTACGAAGGCGCCTTCACCGAGGAAAATCGGCAGATGGGGACACTGCCGCTGGGTCAGCTTGCCCTGACCACAGAAGTCGAGAATTTCCCGGGATTTCCCGCCGGGAACATGACGGGATACCTCGACGCCGCCATTGATGAATCCAAACGTCGCTATATGGCACCGCACGGAGGCCACGGTGTCAGCGGTCCGGAGCTGATGGAGCTGATGCGGCAGCAGGCCACGAACTTTGGCACGCGGATTCGTACCGACGATATCGTCGATGTCGACTTCTCCGTCAGACCCTTTCGACTGAGAAGCCTGTCCGGCGAGGAATTCGAAAGTCATGCCGTGATCGTTGCCACCGGCGCCCGGGCCAACTATCTGGGGCTGCCGTCGGAAGACACCTACAAGAACCGGGGAGTCTCCGCCTGTGCGGTGTGTGATGGTGCCCTGCCGCGATTTCGAAACCAGCCGGTCGTTGTCGTGGGCGGCGGTGACAGTGCGATGGAGGAATCCACGTTTCTGACCCGATTCGCATCCCGTGTCTGGCTGGTCCATCGGCGTGATTCATTCCGTGCCAGTCGGATTATGGCCGAGCGGGTCCTGGCCAATCCGAAAATCGAGGTCAAATGGAATTCCGTCATTGAGGAAGTTCTCGGCGACGACGCCCACGGTGTCACGGGAGTCCGGATTCGGGGCGCCCGGGACCAGGCGGTCACGGAAGTGCTGCCCGCCACGGGTTACTTTGCGGCCATTGGTCACACTCCAAACACCGGATTTCTGCGCGGACAGCTGCAGATAAACGACAAAGGCTACGTGGTCTGGACGACTCCGCAGCGGACGTTCACCAGTGTCGCTGGTGTGTTCGCGGCTGGTGACGTGGCGGATGACTACTACCGCCAGGCGATCACTGCTGCCGGAACGGGCTGCAGCGCTGCGCTGGATGCAGAGCGCTGGCTGGCAGCGCAGGGCATTCACTGAGCATGGTCAGCATGTTTCGAAACAGGAGTGGCGCAGGCTGGCAGCCTGTGTTCAACGGCACGCAGGCTGCCAGCCTGCGCC
>SYLK01000709.1 GCA_005809115.1 Planctomyces sp.
CACCACACCCTTGCGGACGGGCATCGGCTTTCCATCGACAGCCGATCCGGGAATGTGTCCGTCCTGCGGAAAAAAGATGGCGAAACTGCCGGCGGGCACTTGCACAAAGCTGCCCTGACCGTCGAAGAGCGCGTAGTCATCCTTGCTGTCGTAGGGCTTTCGAATCGACAGCGTGCGGATATTCGCGTATCCCATCTCCTCGATTCCGGCAGCCACGAACTGCACGTCGATGTACTTGCGGTGGGCTTCCCAGACTCCCTGATCGCGCGGTTTCGTGATGTTGTCCTGAACGAGCGCGTAGATTTCGTCCCCCTGGAGCGGAATTTTCCCGGCTGCCAGTTTCGTACAGTCGTTGTCTGTCAGGTACTTCAGGGCCGACGCAATCCTCGCACCAAGCCCGCCATAAAGACCGGCATTTTCCAGTCTGTCCAGAATCATTGTGGTTCGCCTCCGGAATCCAGTGCTGCCGCCGAACATGAAGCGGCTGATCGTGCATTGGACTAAAAACGTGCACCGAGTGGAACCGTGCGGATCGCTGAAAGTTCGCGCTCACCCGGTCACAGTTCCGCAGGTCGATCAAGTCGTGTACCATCTGTCGGCAGCAGGAGACTGTGATCCATGTCAGAACCAGTTGTATTGACAGAAGATGCACCGGCGGCAGAGGTGTCAGCGTATATCGTCCGCTATGGCACGATGCGGCTGCTGGGCGAATTTGAAGCAAGGCGAAATCAGACCTGTTCACGTGGTGACGAAGTGGTCGTCCGCTCCGAACGCGGGACCGAATGGGGCACCGTGCTGTGCCCGGCGACCGACCGTTCGCGCGAATACCTTGGGCAGACGCGATCCGGCGGCGGCAGAATCCTGCGATTCGCGTCCGATGACGACCGTCGGACTCGTCAGGAAATCGCTGACAGAGAGCGGACACTGTTTCAGCGCGCAGGAGAAATGATCGCCGAACGAAATCTCCAGATGCAGCTCATTGATTCCGAACAGACGCTGGGCAGTGAACGTCTGATCCTGTACTACCTGTCAGAGAAGCGGGTTGACTTCCGCGAACTTGTCAAGCTGATGGCGCGCGACTTCAACACGCGGATTGAACTGCGACAGATTGGTGTTCGTGACGAAGCAAAGCTGCTGGCGGATTACGGTGACTGCGGAAAGCCCGTCTGCTGCAACACGCATCTGCAGGAAATGCCACCAGTTTCCATGAAGATGGCGAAGCTGCAGAAGGCGACGCTGGATCCGAACAAGATTTCCGGTCGGTGTGGCCGGTTGAAGTGCTGTCTGAGGTACGAGTATGACACGTATGAAGCACACCGGCGAGAGCTGCCCGCGGTGGGGGCCACGGTGATCACAAAAACCGGGCGTGGACGCGTGGTGTCGCAGGAGCTGCTGGCCCGCAAGCTGGTGCTGGTGTTTGAAGATGGTCGACGCGGGATTGCCGATGAAACCGAAATAGTCACCGTGATTTCCCGGACCGGGTCTGGTCGAAGCAACAATCCGGATTCAGACGATCAAAATGACGAACCGGGACTTCATTCAGATGACGTCACGTTGTAGAATCCCGACGCTCTGTCAAGAGTTGATGCATTTCTGCAACGCAGGATGGACTGGTGAGCGATGGCGACCGTCAAGAATCGTTCGAGTCAGCGGAAGTTTCACGCACACGCGTACGACTTCGTCTTCTCGGCCATGCGTTTTACGCAGGAACGACTGGGGCGCAGCCGCAGTTCAGAGCAGTTTGGACATATCACCGGTCCGGAACTTCTGGACGGCGTCCGTGAGCTGGGCCTGCGTCACTTCGGCATGCTGGCCATTCCTGTGTTCAGTCGCTGGGGAATTCAGTCGACCGACGACTTCGGGCGAATCGTCTTCGAGCTGATCGAGCGGGGCGAAATGCGCAAGACTGACGACGACCAGCTGACCGATTTCAACGGAGTCTATGACTTCCGCAAGGTGTTTTACGAAGAGTACACGCTCGACACGACTGCGGCGTTCGGCTGACCGGCGGCGTTCGGCTGTCCGGTGGCGTTCGGCTGCCCGGCGGCGTTCGGCTGTCACGGAGCGTTCGGCTGTCCGGCGCATCATGTCGGAATTCCCGGGGGGGAACGGCCGATTTCTGGCACGGCTGCCGTTTCTGAGGGGATGCCCCGTTTCTGAGGCGACATCAGGGGGCTGGAGAAACTTCCGGGCCTGGAGGTGCCTCTGCGGATGGTGTGGTGTCGCTGGCTTCGGCCGGCTGAAGCGCCAGTAAGAGTCTGTGTGCGGCCCGGTAGCGGGGAGCAAGCTGCAGCGACAGCAGGACATGTTTCCGGGCGGCGGCACGGTCAGGATTCTCGAATAGCTCGGCCAGACGGAAGTGAAGTCTGGCGGCATCGTCCGGCTGCAGCTGCAGCAGACACTCGAGTGCGGCCGCCGCACTTCTGACATCTCCTGTCCGTTCCGCCGCAGCGGCCATTCGACTGGTCGGTTCCGGCTGAAACGGATCGATTCCGCGAATCACCCAGCCCAGACGGACGGTTTCGGACAGCCGATTGTTGTCAAACTCCAGTTGCTGGAGTCGGACTGCGGCCGGGAGGTCATCGGCCGAACGCAGCATATGGTCACGCAGCAGCGACATTTCGCCGTCGCAGTCACCTCGCCGCTGACAGATCTCGGCCAGCAGACGGCGGGGTCCCGCCGGGCTGACGTCATCGGGGACCAGCGTCATCAGGTGTCTCAGGATCGATTCCGCCTGGGCATCCTGTCCGTCCGCGATCTGCCGTGTCGCCAGGGACAGACCGGCCGTGAAGTGGTCCGGATGTTCCTTCACAAAGGCTGCCAGCTGGCCCGTGTCAGCGGGCGTCAGCTTCCCGAGGAGTTCTTCGTCGAACCGGGCAGTGGGTGCAAACAGCTCTGCCTGATGTGCGAGATACGTGGCAAACGCGGCTTCGAACTCAGGCATTCCGGTTGTGTGTCGGCTCAGGGCATCGTTGATGGAAATTCCATCCCTGAGATCCCCCAGAACTCGCAGCAGGGCATCATGCCCGAATTCCTCAACCAGATATGCGACAACCATGGAGGATTCAAAATATGCGAAGTTCAGTTCGTCTCCGCCGTCGGCTGTCAGGAAAGCGCTGCTGAGCTGACTGACCGGGGTGATTTCTGCTCGACGAATGCGGTCGCGAAACTCCGGTGTCATCCGCTGGCCCCAGCGGGCGTCCCGCCGTCGTTCTTCGTAGACGGAGATCCCTTCGCTCAGCCATCGGGGAATCCGATTGTTCGTCATCTGCAGGGTGATGACATGACAGAACTCGTGCCACAGAACGCTTTCCCAGCTGGACGGGTGTTCTCGACGCGACGCCGGACTGTTGGCCGTGATGACACGGCCGAAACACACGCCCAGGAAACCGGACACATCGGGCACGCCGAACGTGCGGACGGCGAAGTCTTCGGCGCGAGGAAAAATCTCGACGATGACCGGACCTGTCGGAGTGAACTGATATCGACTGACAAGTTCCGAAAAGGCGTTTTCCAGCAGCTGCATTGCCTGCGAGCCGTAAATGGCCGCTTCGCGTTTTTCCATCCGCAGCTGGAACCGGTCACTTCGGAGTGTCGCAAAGTTGTCCAGCCGATCTTTCAGCTGCAGCAGATTGAACAGGGTGACATGGTATCCATCGCCCTGGTGCGCTGTGGCTGCAGCCTGCCAGCCTGCGACATCTTCGCCGAGGCGAAGCAGATCCTGGGCGAGCTGGATGCTGGCGTTCTGGTACAGCGGGTCCGTTTCCAGGGCTTTTTTCTGGAACGCCGCTCCTTCCGTGAAGCGATATTTCTGTGAGAGCTTGCGGCCGATCAGATAATCGACGCGCGGGCTGCGTACGGAAAATCGGACAGCGGCCGCCTGGCTGTCGTCCGCGGCCTGCAGGTTGTGCTGCAGGTGATGGATGACAGCCTGAAGCGCGTGCGCATCCGGACTGTGCGGATTGGTGCTGAAGACGCGGGCCAGGGTGGATCCGGCGGCCTCGTAGTCTTCGGCATCAATCTGTTCTTCGGCGAGGCGTGTGAGCGCAGGTTCGAAGGCCGGGTTGATCTGCAGAGTCTTTCGCAGCAGTTCGACGGCCGCTGGCTTGTCCGCCGTCCACAGCGATTCCGCCAGCGAAAACAGGATCTCCGGGTTCTGTGGGAAATCGCGGGATGCCGGTTGCAGGATGTCGGCTGCCAGTCGAAAGTCGCCCTTGGTAACGGCCAGTTGTCCCGCGGCAAGGAAACCGTCCGGGCGATTTCCGTAGTTGCGCCGGGCACGCTCAAAGAATGACTCCTGTACGGTTTTCGGATCGCCTCCGGCGGCCAGTGCGGCCTGACCCAGGGCAACGAGGTCACCGGCGTCGGTATACCGCCACGCGGCGGTCGACGCCAGGCTGGCGACTTTCTGCAGAGCCGCTGCCGCCTGTTCCGGCTGCCCGTTGGCCAGCGCGACCTGATGCTCGAGAAAAGCCAGTCGGACACTCCAGGAGTAACGTTCGAGACCGACTTTGATCGTTGCGGCGGCCTCCGGGTAGAGTCCCAGGGCAAGTTCACACCGGGTTTTCAGCAGGGGCCATTCTTCGCCATAACTGCGATCGGCAATGGCGGCGGCAGTTGCGGCAAGGCACTTCTGGTACTCGCCCGTGCGCAGCAGCTCGTGGCATTCACTGATTGTCGCGGCCTGAACCCTGGATTCCGTGACGACATGCACTCCCGGAAGGCTGGGGACTGACAGCGACATCAGAATTGCTGCCGTGCGGAGCATGTTGTTCCTCCAGGTCCCGGATATTCCGCCGGTTCACCGTGTCAGAGCAGTCATTCCGGGCACCACTGAACTGGACAGGCCACTGTGCCGCGGTGCCACTGTGCCGGAGTGCGGTGTTTCCCGACCAGGCTCGGATGCACCGCGACGCCGTGACCCAGCGTCGCAGCAGCATACACTGTCTGGGCGGAGGATCCACGTCGCTGACTGGAGTCGCCGTCAAAATCAGCAAAAACCGAATACACGGTGAAAATCCGCAGCACATGTTGATTTTCAGCAACAGACGGCGGCAGTGACGATTCTTTTCCGGGGACCGTGTCCTAGGTTTCCAGTGCCTGTCGGGCGACTGATTCCCATGCGGAATCTCCGGCGCAGTCCGGAGAGGCGAGGCCGGAATCGGACCAGAGCACATCACCGGAATCGGACCAGAGCACATCACAGGAGAAATCTGATGCAGCCGAAACGTGTCCAGGAACTCATGTGGAGCCAGCATGCGGCGGTGGTTTCGCTGTCGCTGACCGTTCGCGAAGCGGCTGAGCGGCTGATCGTGAGCGACACTGACCTGCTGGCGGTTCGCGATTCCCAGGGCAGACTGGCAGGGATCGTGATGGAGTCGGCAGTGGTCCGCTGCCTGCTGGCGACCCCTCCGGCCGGTGCCACGATCGAGCCTCTGCTGATTCGTCATGTGGACTTCGTCCGTCACGACGACACCGTCAGTTCCGTGCTGCATCTGTTTCGTTCGGCCTGCCATACGGCTGTTCCTGTGGTCGATCAGCATCAGCGTGTCTGCGGTCTGCTGCTGCGGCGGGACATTATGGCGGAGATGCTGAATACGGCCGGCAGAGTCGCTCCCGCCGTGGTGCCCCCGGCAGCTGTGCCGGCACCTGCTCAGTCTTCCCCGGGGTCACAACCTGCGGCCCGGCAGGAACCGACTGCCGATGCGCCATGGCCGCGGACGTCGCTGTCGGCGCGGATTGACAGGGGGGAGGAAGCAGTCCGCCCGCCGGATCCTGCGGGTGCCGCGACGACTTCACGCGACAGTGCGACTTCGCGCGACAGTGATGGCAGTGGCAGGGGGCCGGGTGAGGGCACTCATCAGCGTCCTCACTTCCTGACCGGTGAAGAAGCGCGTCGCCGGCTCAGCGGCGCGGACCAGATTCAGGGTGGCATCTGCGATCCGCCGTGGTAGTGCGACCGATGGTTCTGCCGTCAGAATTCCGGGCTGCGGTTGGCGCTGTGCCGGTGATGGCATAAGCTCACGGGGATGTTACTTCTGCCCGGACAGGCCGGCGTGGGTGTTGCCACGCACGGTTAGGACCGGCCAAAAAATCAGTTGAACAAATTGTCTGGTCAGGGAAGCGCAGCGCCCCTGACCAGAATCACGCTGGCGTGTGACAGCGGCTGGACCTGAATGTTTCGTTTTGACCGTAAAATTGCGGCATGAAATCATCGGCCAGCTGATGAACTGATCCAGCGAATCCGAATTCGAGTCGCAGGATTCATGCGGCCGAAGGTTTCATGAGTTTGTTCAACTGATTTTTTGGCCGGTCCTTACCGCGGAGCGGTTGCTGAGGCAGGATGTCATCCGAGGTGAGTCAGCATGAAATCTCTGCTCTCGCGTCTGCGACTGCGCTGGTGTCTTGCGACCAGATCCATTCGCTGTGGCGTGGACTTTGCTGACATCGCATATCGGATTTATCTGAACCACAGCAAGATCATTCATTTCCGTCGCGGTTTCCCGGTCTATTCCCTGATGACGCCGGCACTGGGAAGTCAGCCGAGCACCAATTTTCTGGCGCGTGCGCTGTACCGCACCATTCAGAATCGCAATCTGCCGAATCTGATGAGTTTCGCGGTCAACGATGAGTGCAATTCCGGCTGTCGGCACTGCAGCTTCTTTACGGCCGTGGAGGAAGCGGGCCGTCGCTGCCTGACGCTTGCCGAGTCTGCGCAGGCCATTTCGCAGGCGCAGGATCTGGGAGTCTCCGTCATCAATTTCGTGGGTGGCGAGCCGCTGCTGCGTGAGGATCTGCCGGATGTGATCCGTGCGGTTGACGGAACTCGGTCTACGACCGTGCTGTTCACGAACGGCTGGGCGCTCGAGGACAGAGTGCGTGAACTGAAGCGGGCCGGACTGGACAGCATCTATGTCAGCATCGACGCTGCGAACGCGGCGGAGCACGACGCATTTCGCCGGACGCCGGGACTTTTCGACCGCGCTCTCCGCGGGATCCGGGCCGCCCGTCGACTGGGTTTCTCCACGGGATTCTCCACGACGATGACGCCGGAGGCCTGGCGTGCCGGTGAGCTGCCGAGGATCATCGAGCTGGCCCGCCGCACGGGAGTCCACGAAGTCTTCGTGTTTGACGCCATGCCGAGCGGACGATTCAGCACCCGACAGGATCTGGTGGACGACTGCGACTGGATCGAGGATATGATCCAGTCGGCCGTTCCCTGGAATCGCGACGAGCGCTATCCGGGTGTGACATTCATGGCCTACATGAGCAGCCATCGCAGCGTGGGTTGTGCCTGCGGCACGAGTTACTTTTATCTCTCGCCGTATGGCGACGTCATGTCGTGCGACTTCAACCACGCCAGATTCGGAAACGTGCTGAGAGAACCGCTGTGGAAGATCTGGGGACGGCTCAGCACACTGCCGGAATTCTGCCAGTCAAAGTGGGGCGGCTGCAAGATCCGTGATCCGGAGTTTCGAGAACTGCCTGTTGTGTCAGCCGGACCGGATCGCCGGCCAGCCAGGAATGAACTTGTCTGATTTGTCTGATTTGCAGAGAAGGAGTGCGTCATGTACTGGCAGGCGGCGGATGGAATGCTGATCCTGGCTTCCTGCGGCGACTATCTGCAGACGATTCGGGACAAAGGCCTGCTCGTGGCCGCGGCGGAGCGTGCCATGACACGGACCGTCACCGGGCCGATTCTGGCGTTCGAAGTCCTCGTGATCCTGGGATCGCTGCTGATTTTCCGGCAGCTGAGCCTGCGGACGAACCGGCTCTGGCTTCGCGTACTGACGATGGGCAGCGGTGTCTTCCTGTTTGAAGCCTTCACATCACCCATGTGGCACAATGATCATCTGGGTCCATGGGCGTATCTTTACTGCGATGTGAGCTGGATTCTGACACTGGGCTGGACGGCCATGATCATGGGTGTGCTGAGTCTGGTCGACCGCTGCCTGCCGGGCTGGCGGGAGCCGCAGCGGTTTCTGGTGAGCCTGGCAGTGCTGCTGGTGCTGGTCGTCGGCGCGGAAATGGTGGTGGTGGGGTTAGGCATCAGGTCCTATTCTCCCGAGGTACGCGAGGCACTGTCAGGCACTTTCGTCAGGGGTGTTCCGCTGGAAATCCTGTACTACGTACCCGTGTTCCTGTCGCTTGTGATCGCGTTCTACCGGTACTGGAACTTCGTGATTGACGATGCGGCTCTGGTCCCCGTTCGGAAACGCCGCTGGATACGGGCCACGGCCCTGGCGCTGCTGAGCGTATTTCTGTTTGAGCTGATGGTGGAGCCGGTTGTTCAGAATCGGCAGTTTCCGGAATGGTCCTACGTCTACCGTGACATCAGCCTGCTCTATACTCTCCAGCGGGTGCTGCTGATTGCCGCCGGCGCAGTTGTGGTTGAGCGGCTGGTGATGGGACTCAGCATTCCACTCCGGTTTGCGACGGCGCTGGTGGTGATCAGTGCGGCGGCACTGCCAGTCGAAGCCTGGTTTATTGTCAACGGATACCGCGTTTACGGATCCACGGCCACGGCCGGTTACAGCGGCTTCACCGTCCCGCTGCTGGGTGTTCCCGTGGAGATCGCCTTCGCGATTCCCTGTTACCTGGCACTGATTGTGAGTTTCATCCGGTACTGGGAAATTGTGTTCGACAATCGTCTCTGACGCACGCGACGCCCGGCTCCGCGAAAAGCGGCAGGCAATACAACTGCAGTCGCTCGGCCTCAGCGTAACCACACGCTGCATAAAGCCGCATGGCGGGCCGGTTGGCGGCATCAGCGAAGGCGTTCAGGAAACACGCTCCCGTGCGGCCGCGGGCTGCGGCAGATTCCATCACGGCCTGCTCCGCAAGTCGCAGGATGCCCCGACCGATTCCTGCCAGACGATGCTCCGGATGTACGCCGATGTATTCCAGGCTGGCTTCGTCCTGATTGACCTGCCCCAGCAGTGCGGCGATGGCGATGGGCCGTTCCTCCCGGCTGAACACCATCACTTCAGCACCTCGCTGCATCCACATCGCCAGCAGTTGCTCTGCGGACGGACGAATCGAGGCCGGAAGATCCAGAGAGTCCCGCAGCACCGTCTCCAGCAGTTCATGGACGGACCCGGATGTTTTGTCCCGGGCCAACACGACTTCAGGTTGTGTGCGGCTGCTGGTGAGGGGCGTCCCGTGGAAATTCTTCGGACCGGAGGTGGCGAACTCGGCCTCTGCCAGCAGCCTCGTCTGACGCACGATCGTGGCCATCCAGACCAGTCCACAGTGCTGCAACAGGGCTGCCGCTTTGACCTGTCCGGACAGCGCTGAGCACGCTGTGGCGTCGCTCGGGACAAGGCAGTGAATCGTGCGCAGCTTCAGCTGCCGCGCATACGGAATCATTTCGGAAAACAGCGCGGTCGCAAGCTCGAACTGCTCGCGCCAGTCGGCCGCTGGTGTCAGCAGCGGTATCGTCACGGACAGTGTCTGATCCGGCTCACGGCAGCAGCCGGCTGCTGCCAGGACGGTTCCACGACGGCGGACGACAAATCCGGGAAATTCCTGAGAAATACCAGGACTGCCCCCGTGGTCAGGCTGCAGCACGCGCCAGAGGCAGTCGCAGTGCTGGACCTCAAGGTCGTCGACCTGCCGAACAATCCCTGAGCCGGAAGTATCGGATTCCCGGTCA
This sequence comes from Planctomyces sp., assembly GCA_005809115.1. Classification (GTDB taxonomy): domain Bacteria; phylum Planctomycetota; class Planctomycetia; order Planctomycetales; family Planctomycetaceae; genus F1-80-MAGs062. The sequence goes on from SYLK01000709.1 coordinate 9,656, forward strand.
TGGCCGTTCATGGTGCGTCACGATGGCAGTCGACAGCATCCGGGACCGCACGGCGGCGCGGATGGCGGAGGACAATCCCGGGCGATGGGCAATGCCCCACCACCTGCGACTCGTCCTGCCGAGACGCTCATTAACTTGCTGATTTTCTTTGATCCACAATGTGGGCAGACGGGATGCTCGCCGCGGTTGACAAGCAGCTCGCATTCCTGATCGCAGTCGTCACAGACGAATTCGAACATTGGCATCGTGGCACACTCCCAGACTGATTTCTGCGACACGCCGGAATTCCGGTCAGACACTCCCGATCCACGGCACGATCTCCTGCAGGGCATCGCGGACCATGATATGATACGTCGCCGCGGAGGAAAACGCGACAGGTCGGACGCCGGATTTCCGGACAGCTGACGATGGATGCACGAGTTCGGTGCGGGAAAGCCGTGCGGGAAAGCCGTGCGGAGATTCGGTGTCGGCCACGCGGGGAAATATTGCCGCATCTTCCGGACGATTGCTCCGACGATACCGCAGCGGCATAATTCGCGCGCTTCGCCGGGGTCTCCTGTCTGCTCCGCAAGGTTGACGG